>DATLVI010000042.1 GCA_035577545.1 Verrucomicrobiia bacterium | reverse complement strand
CTTAAAGTCGCGCACTTCGCCGCCAATCTTGCAGTCGTATTGCGTGGTATCGAAACGGGTGACGAGTCCGATGCCGCTCTTGCCCGCGAGCAGGTTCTGCCAAAACAGCTCCAGCTCACTGCTCAGCGGCGTGAGGACCCCAATACCCGTGATGACAACGCGTCGTTCGCTCATGGCTTGTCAGAATCAGGAAAAATTGGGGCATAAAGTGTGAAATAGCAACTCACTTTATGCCCCGCAATTCAACGGCCCGTTTTCGTCCCCGTTTCTGCGGAACGCCGGGCGCCACCGATCGCTTTATTTCTCGCCGCGCTCCTCGATGTATTTGACCACATCGCCGACCGTCTGGAGCTTTTCCGCGTCTTCGTCGGGGATCTCCGCGCCAAACTCCTCTTCAAACGCCATCACCAATTCGACGGTATCGAGCGAGTCCGCGCCCAAATCTTCGATGAACTTCGCCTCGGGCGTCACCTGGTCGGGATTAACGCCGAGCTGTTCGACAATAATCTCCTTCACGCGGTCTGCTACGGATTTCTCTGCCATTTGCTCCTCCTGGTTCAAAACGTTCGTTTGTTTATGCGAAAACGTGCTCTGTTGTCAAAGTTTTGTTTGCGCTCGCTTGCCGCTCTTCATGCCATCGCCAGCCCACCGTCCACCGTCACGACCTGCCCGGTCATATACGCCGCCAGGTCGCTGGCCAAAAATAGTACCACGTTGGCCACGTCCCCGGCTGTGCCCAACCGCCCCAGTGCAATTCGCGTCTTCAACACTTCCCGCGCCGGCTCTCCCAGCGCGTTCGTCATCTCTGTTACAATGAAACCCGGCGCCACGGCATTCGCGGTGATGCCGCGCGAAGCCAGCTCGCGGGCCACCGATTTCGTGAATCCAATGAGACCCGCTTTGGACGCGGCATAGTTAGATTGGCCCGCATTGCCTGTCAACCCAATAATTGACGTGATATTGATGATCCGACCGCTCCGCTGCTTCAGCATCCCCCGGCTGACCGACTTGGTAAAATTGAATGCGCCCTTCAGGTTCGTATCCAGCACCGTGTCCCAGTCGTCATCGCTCATCCGCAGCAGCAATTGATCGCGCGTCACGCCCGCATTATTCACCAACACATCCACCCGCCCAAATTCCTTCAAAACCTTGTCGCAACACTCCGCGACCTGCGCGCTGTTCGCTACGTCCACCGCAAACGCCGTCGCCTTCCCGCCTGCCTTCACAACCTCCGCCGCCGTCTCCTCCACATTCGCCAGCGTCCGCCCGCAAGCCGCAATCGCCGCCCCCTCGCCCGCCAACCGCAAAGCAATGGCCTTCCCAATCCCCCGCCCCGCCCCCGTCACCACCGCCACCTTGTTCTCCAAAAGCTTCTGCATGAGCCCTTCTTAACTACCTGTGAGAGGAAATGTCAACCGCGCATGTTGTTGGGCAATGTCACATTTCATAAAAAACGAACCCATTTGTAATAATTGGTCAACACAACTGAACTCTTTAATTCCGTGACACTTCCACTCAAAAATACGCACATTACAAATGGGTTCGTTTCGCAGATACAGGGTGTTTAGCGCCGATCTACCTCCTCAAAACTTCCATCGTCACCGGCGGCGGCACATTCTCGCCTTCACGTCGCCGCTGCAGCCTCTCCAGTTGCAGCAGCGCCCGATACATCTGCCGCTCCAGCGCGCCCTCATACCGCAAAATCTTGTCCAACACCTTCGCCGACGGCAACACGTCCGCCGCTTGCCGTGCCCACTCGTCTTTGTCCTCCCGTTCCTCCCGCTGCTCGCTCAACTTCGCGTACTCCCCCAACTTCTCGTCGATAAACATCAGCACCCCTCGTTGATGAATGTCCTTCAATTCCTCCCCACTCAACCCGTCTGCATCCGCCATAGCTTTAGCGACGGCGGACCCGTCCGCCGGCTTGTCCATCCCGTCCACTGACGTATCCGCCTCGGCTTGAGGAGCAGCAGCTTTCACATCGGTCACCATCCGTTCGCGCAATCCTTCCAGCTCCCGTGTGATCGCATTCGGCTGGTTGATGAACCACTTCCGCGTCGATTCACAGGCCGCCTCCGTCAGTTCACCGTCACGCTCCACGTCGCGACGGACCGACTTCAACACCGCTGTCAAATACTCCAGTCCCTGCGTCGTCTTCTCCATCTGCTCTGCCGCGTCTTTCAAAGGGTTCCCGAAAATTCCCAATGGCAACGGCTGCCGGTCCTCCCGACGCCGCAGACCACCGTCCACGCTCAACGCAATCTCCCCCGTCTCCGCCAGCACCGCCCGCCGCAATCGCCACTGCGTCATCACGACCCGTTCCACCAGCATCTCCTCCACCGGCCCCTCCGGCGCCAGACTTTCGAAGCATCGTTTCCGCAATGCCTCATACTCCTCCTCATGCTCCTGGATCCGCAACCCCCGCACCACCACCATCCCCGACAAAATCCCGTGCTTCACCGCATTCATCCGCGACGCCGCCTTCCCCTTCGCCGTCCGCGGCCCCGTCGACCTCCGCGCATTCCGCCGATTGCCCTCCAATTGCTTCAACGACCCCTTCGTCACAACCACTTCATCATTCGGAATCATACTAGTGTCTTCTCGGTTTGGGTTTGGTTTGCGGCTGGCTATACCTCAGTAGTTCACACCCGACTATATCACCCACCGATACAATGTCAAGCAGTATTATCGTTTTTTGATATGCTGCCAGTTGTAGCTGCGCTTCTGTGAAGCGCAGGGCGCCAAGAACGAGCAGTTCCGCCACAAACTTACCGCCAAAAGGTCGAGCTATCACGTGTGGAGTGTTGACCCCAATGACCGGTTGGTTTGGACGCGAATCGTTTCGGAGTGTCCTCAGCAGATAATCACGGGAGTCATAATATACACTAAGGACACTTTGGAAACGGAGTTGCAAAGGCTACTCATCGTTTCTATGGAGCAGGGCCGGTCCATCGAACCAAGACGATTTTGAAGACTTGGCAACGGGCATCGACGGCAGTACGATACCGAATGCGAGCGATGTTGCTGACAATCTTCAAGAATCACAGACTATGACTGACCCTGCCACGCCGCCGACTGACCGCCTTCCTATAGATTTACCGAAGGAGTGGTGGCTCGCCGCCGGAGTGGTGATTCAAGTAGTGGTAGCGATTTTAATGTACTGGTCGATCCGTCACAGTGAGAGTCAGTTTGAATTAGCCAGCAAGCAGTTTGAAGCCACTATTGAGCCGGTAGTGTCAATTTCAGGCTACCAACAGGTTCTAACCATTGAAAATCGCGGCACAATCCCAATATCCAAAATCGAACTCGCGGGCCTTCTCCATGCCTCATTTTCCAGATCAAATATGACGCCGTATATGGTTCGCTCAGAAGTGTACGGGAATCCGTATTCCATCTGCGATTCGACTTTGATTTCAGGAGCGAAAACGAACTGCTCAATTCCGTCAATGCTTATGTACAGTTTCGGTCAACAGGAATGGATTGACGCTCGAAAAAGTCAGTCAGAATACCTAGGCGTTGTCATCTGCTACAGGCGCAGCGTAGATATGAAGGCGTTTTACAAACTAACGCTGTTTGAATTACTCCCTCTCGACAACACTCCAACTTCGACATTCATATTGTTTGAGAGAGACCCTTCCCATAGCATCATTGTCGGCGGGGGCTTGGGAGAAACGGCAGATTTAGCCGTGGGTATCCGCACGATTATGGAAACCAAACTGGATGAGTCTCACTTGCGCTACAAGTGAGTAATGACAACCGGGGTCACATCTCTGCTTTTGCCGATAGAGCTTCGACCTAAACCCTCGACCCCGTCACAAACTCACCCGCCTCAAGGCGGAGTTGTCACGAGCGGAGAGTTGACCTCAACGACGACCGGCGAGACCAGTCCGCGTGCAATAATCCGAAGATGGCACAGTCATGGAACTGCGCGTCGTCCTCGAGAATTCGTTTCCGTAGGGTACCATCCCGTGTGAAGCCGAGGCGTTCCGCCAGGCGCACGGATCGTAGATTCTCAGCAGCGGTCCAAATTTCAATGCGGTTGACCGTCATTGCTTCGAACGCAAATCGCAAGACCTCTCGGATGGCTTCCTGGGCGTAACCAAGCCCCCAGCAATCCTTCGCCAAATCGTATCCGATGCCCACGCGTCGATGGTAACGGTCCCAGTCGAATAGACTCACAGAACCAATCACGCGCGCAGACTCACGCATCTGCACCGCCCAGATGATTTCCTGCTTCAACCGGTACCTCTCTCGCTCCTCTTCGATGAACGTAAGCGTCTCTTCTATCGTTCGATGTGGCGCGGAATTGTAGCGCTGAACCTCAGGGTCGCTGCGGATCGCAAAAATATCGGCGACGCATTTCGAGTCGTACTCGCAAAGCGAAGTGCGCTCCGTCATCAAGACGGGAAATTGGCCAAAGTCGAATGCGGGCGACATGCTATGACTACTTTCTCGCCATGAACACAATGACATCGTGCTCGGCAGTAGCCTCGACCTCTGTATAGCCGCCCTGAATCGCTTCAATCTTAAAACCTACTTGTTCGAGCATCTGACGCAGCTCGTTGCGAAAGTAGGGATTTTCGTAAAGTGTATATTCCTCTTCGGAGATGAGCTGCCCATCGCGCCATAACAGCGCGCGCATTTGGCGTGTGACTCGTTGTTCCAAAGGATCAAAGGCCACAATCCGACCGTGCAGCGTGTAGCCGGATCCCCCGTCTGGCGGTGTCTTTCCAATCGTATCGGCCCACGGTTCTGGCAATTGACTCCTCAACTCCTTTCGCCACAAGGGCCACTCCTTGGCGGATCCATACGGCAGGTGCTGATCCAATAGCAGCAAGCCGCCAGGGTTCAGCTGTGCGTAGAAGCGCTGGAGCGCAATAAAATCCTGCTGGCGAGTAACCCCAATCCCAAACACACCGCAGGCCACGATGCTCTGATACGTGCGTGGCAAGTCTAGTTCGTGCAGAGCTTGCTGATAGAGACGGACGCTCAGGCCCTCGCGTTCCGCCTTTTCCCGACACAGGGCGAGCATATCGGGCGACACGTCACAGCCATCCACGTCGAGGCCTGCCCGCAAAAAGGGGATCAGCAAGCGACCAGTTCCACAACCGGCATCGAGTGCCGGTTGCCCATTGCGTTCTATCTGTTTCTGGAAGTACGCAATCTCCGGCCCAACCGTGAGATGTTCGGCCCAGTACCGCGCCACGAGCCCATAGTGCCATGTTTGCGGTCGGTCATTCATCAGCCGGAGGTTAGGGTCAATTCGGGGTGCAATGTCAATCCGGTAATCAATCATCAATCCGGGGTCATGATTAAAGACCGGGGTCACATCTCCGCTTTCTGCTTTTGCCATATCAGTCTGCCTTCGCCGCTTGGTATTGTTCGTCGCTGACCTTCTCCATCCAGTCACCATTTTGCCGTCGAGCTATTCCTGAATCGCGATGTGCGCCACCCTCCTGGTCCAAGCTTACGACGTCCCTCCGGCTAGGTGCGGATTGTTTAGAGGGCGTTCCCTTCGCGCCGATGAGTAGCATCCCCAGCCATCCGTGACGTCCCGTTCTCTTAGGTATGAACAATTCGCGTCCTGTCTAATGCTTTTCCCCTAGCGACTTAAATCGACCTTTCTCCAATATAACCCCTCAATGGCCCAGGTTAAGCTGCCTTGGTTGGCAAGCCACCTCGCATTGTGCGTGTTCGAACCAATAATCACTGATTTCTATTGAGGCAAAATGAAGAATGCTTTTCCAGACGCGACGGTGGCCGCCGTTGACACACAAGTTGAGCAAAAACTGACCGATCGCGTCAATCAGGCCGAGTCGCGAACGGAGGACGCCGAAGCGCGAACAGTGGAAGCCCAGACGCGCATCGAGCAGGCGGAAACCAGGACGGGACAGGCCGAGACCCGAACCGAGCAGGCCAAAACAAGGACCGAACAGGCTGAGACGCGAACCGAGCAGGCCGAGACAAGGACGGAACTCGCCGAAGCGCGCGTTGAGCAGGCCGAGGCGCAGACGGAACTGGTGACGCAAGCCTCCGAACTCAGTTATCAGCGGCTCTTCGAGGCGTCGCAGGACGGCATCCTGATTCTGGACATTGACACCGGACGCATCAACGAAGTGAACCCTTTCCTCTTTAAACTACTGGGTCTTTCCCGCAGTGAAATGGTCGGCAAAACCGTTGACGAGCTTGCTCCATTCAAACTCATCGAGTCCAACCCGCGCATGTTGGGGCAACTACACCTGAATGGGACTGTCCACTATGACGACCTGCGACTGGAAACGAGCGATGGCCGCGGGATTATCGTGGAGTTTGTCAGCAACGTGTACGAAGCCGGCGACAAACAACTGATTCAATGCAACATCCGCGATATCACGAAACGCCGACAAGCGGAAGATGAAGTGCGCCGGCTCAATGCGGGCTTGGAGCGGAGGGTCGAGGAGCGCACGGCGGAATTGGGGGCGGCCAACAAGGAACTGGAAGCGTTCAGCTACTCCGTCTCCCATGATCTTCGCACGCCACTGCGCCATATCATCGGTTTCGCAGAACGCCTGCAGCGGGAGGGGCCGAACCTTTCAGAAAAAAATCTCCCGCTGGTGACAACGATCTCCCAAGCGGCAAAACGGATGACCGAATTGATCGACGACCTGCTGGCGTTCTCGCGTCTGGGGCGCGAAGCCCTGCAAAAAACGGAAGTGAATCTGGATAAACTGCTCCAGGACACGTTGGGTGATTTCAAAGCGGAGACAAACGGACGGAACATCACGTGGAAGATCCACCCACTGCCGGTGGTGTGGGCCGACCGGGCCTTACTACGGATGGTGCTGTTCAATTTGATTTCCAATGCGGTGAAGTTCACCGGCCGTCGCGCCGAAGCGACAATCGAAATCGGTAGTACCCCGAACGACAAAGGCGAGACCGTGATTTTTATCCGCGATAACGGCGCCGGCTTCGATCCCCGGTATGCGGACAAACTTTTCGGCGTGTTCCAGCGTCTGCACGCGCAGGCGCAGTTTGAAGGCACGGGAATCGGGCTTGCCAATGTCGGGCGTATTCTCCTCCGGCATGGCGGCCGGGCCTGGGCGGAAGGTGTGGTGGACGGTGGCGCGACATTTTTCTTTTCGTTGCCCCAGGAAAATGGAAAAGGGGTCAGTCCTTAACACCAGATGCATCGTGAGCCCGGGGTCGCATCTCTGCCGTGGAGGCTCTCGGGGTCCCCTTCAGGCGCCTTGATATTGTTCGTCGCTGACCTTTTCCATCCAGTCAACCATTTTGCCGTCGAGCTGTTCCTGAATGGCGATGTGCGTCATGGCCGTGGTCGGCGCGGCGCCGTGCCAATGCTTCTCGCCCGATGCGAAGCAGATCACGTCACCCGGCCGAATTTCCTCAATCGGGCCGCCCCAACGCTGCGCGCGCCCGCAACCAGCGGTGACGATCAGCGTCTGCCCCAGCGGATGGGTGTGCCAGGCGGTACGCGCGCCAGGTTCAAACGTGACACTGTTGCCAGCCGCGCGCGCCGGTTCCTTCACCTGAAACAGCGGATCGATTCGCACCGTCCCGGTAAACCAATCGGCCGGTCCTTTGGCGGAAGGCTGTGAGCCACTTCGTTTGATTTCCATATCCTTAATTCCTTCTCTTGACCATTTGGGAAAAAGGGTCAACGCTTTACAATTTACAAATGAATACAGTAAGCGGCCCCGACGACAACGACCTCACACGATTCTCCCGTTCATCTCAATCGGATACATGGCACTACCACGTATCGGGTCGAAACGTTTGGGTTAAACTTTCAACTTCGCCACCGTCGCATCCAGCGTCGCCACATCACTGACCGAAAGCATCTCGACGTCTTTGTTGATGCGTTTCATTAGGCCGCTGAGGACGTTGCCGGGGCCAAGTTCAATGAAGCGCGTGAAGCCTTCCGCGACCAGCCACTGCATGGACTCGCTCCAGCGGACCGGTGAGGTGACCTGGCGCACCAGCAGTTCTTTAATCTCCGCAACACCCCCGGCAGGGCGTGCCGTGACATTGGAAACCACGGGAACTTTCGGGAGCTGCATCCGCAGACCGCCGAGCGCCTCCGCCACTTTGACCTTCGCGCCTTCCATCAAGCGTGAATGATACGCACCGGCCACCACCAACGGGATGGCGCGCTTCGCGCCCTTTTCCTTGGCAAGCTCAATGGCCTTCGCAATTTTCTCTTTGTCACCGGAGATGACGACCTGGCCGGGGCAATTGATGTTTGCGATGTCCACGTCGGCTTCTCGGCAGACTTCCGCCAACGCCTCGTCGTCCATATTGAGGATGGACGCCATGCCGCCGTTGGTCGCGTCGCAGGCTTCCTGCATGAAGCGACCACGCATTTGCACCATGCGCAACCCATCGTCAAAGCTCACCACGTCCGCCGCAGCCAGCGCCGTGAATTCGCCCAGTGACAGCCCAGCCGTCGCGTCGAACACGAGATCTGGAGCCTGGCAATTCAAGGCTTCCAGGCACGCGAGGCTCGTAAGAAAAATCGCCGGCTGCGCGTTGTCCGTCTTGGTAAGAACGTCAACCGGCCCCTCGAAACAGATCTTCTGGAGGTCGCGTCCGAGCACTTCGTTGGCGCGGGCGAAGAGTTGGCGGCACACCTCATACTTCTCGCAGAGATCGCGCCCCATGCCGACAGTCTGGCTGCCCTGCCCCGAAAAAAGGAGAGCCGTCTTCATCACGAAGGACTATGAATTCTTCGTGACTTCCGCGCGCGCTTCGGCGGCCAGCGCCGTGCTGAGGTAGCGTTCGCCTGTCGACGGCGCAAAAGTGACGATGAGCTTGCCCTTGTTCTCGGGACGCTTCGCATATTGGATCGCCGCCCAAACGTTCGCGCCGGAAGAAATTCCGCAAAGAATACCTTCCTCTTTCGCCAACCGCCGCGCCATCGTGAACGAATCATCATTCGTCACGGTGAGCACTTCATCAATGATGGCCGTATTGAGGTTCTTGGGGATGAACCCCGCGCCAATCCCCTGGATCTTATGCGGCCCGGGTTTGCCGCCGCTTATCACCGGCGAGTCGACAGGCTCGACCGCCACCGCCTTGAAACCCGGTTTCTTCGCTTTGATCACTTCGCCGCAGCCGGTGATCGTGCCGCCGGTCCCCACTCCCACCACCACCGCGTCAACCCGGCCGTTCGTGTCTTCCCAAATTTCCACAGCCGTCGTGCGCCGGTGAATTTCCGGGTTGGCGGGATTGTTGAACTGCTGTGGCATAAAAGAGTTCTTGGTTTCCTTGAGTAATTGTTCCGCTTTGCGGATCGCGCCGGGCATTCCTTCGGCTCCGGGCGTGAGAATCAGGTCGGCTCCGAGCATGCGCAGCAACGTGCGCCGTTCTACGCTCATCGTGTCCGGCATTGTGAGGGTCAGCCGATAACCCTTCGCCGCGCAGACAAATGCCAGTGCGATCCCCGTGTTGCCGGAAGTCGGCTCGATGATGGTCGAGTCCTTCCCGATCAGCCCGTCGCGCTCCGCCGCTTCGATCATCGCCACGCCAATACGGTCCTTGACGGAGCTCAATGGATTGAAGAATTCGCATTTAACCGCAATCTCGGCATCAAGTCCGGCCGTGACGCGGTTCAGTCGCACCAGCGCTGTTCGTCCGATCGTTTTGGTAATATCGGCAAAAATTTGGCCCATGATTTCCTCGTAGAAAGAATTCGCAGTTGAGAATCCGCAGCTTTCAACTACTCTTGGCTGACTTGTAGGTGAACCTCATGGCAAACGCAAGCTTGAAAGGTTACCGCTCGGTGGCCGGCAAGTCGCGCGTGATCGCATGTCGATCGGTGTCCATCGGCTTTCGGCGTCACAGATACCGTGCCAATGAAGAGGGGGAAAAATGAAAGGCCCTAAAAATGAGATTCAGGAGTTGCACGCCAAGGAGGTGGGGGTGGGGAACCCCTCTGAAGAACGTGCAAGCTCCTGAATCTTCAAATTCGTACTTTTTGTCTCCGGCACAGGATATAATCACTCGAAGTATATTGCAACTAGTTTTTTGCAGCGACAAACGGCGACCAATCCACCATGAACAACCCCTCCCCAGATGACCAGAACCGCCAGATGGACGCCGCTGTCAGGCAGGTCAATGCGGCCCTCCAAGACTACTCGGACAAGGACTGGAATTATAGTCGTATCTCCTTGACTATACGCGGATTAGATGAATTGGATAGCCCGTATATCCTGAGGCTTGAGACTCTGGATTTGAAGACGAAGCAAGGCCGTACCGATCTTAAAACCCTGTCCGACGAGGTCAAATGGGGAGAGCGCCACACTTCCGAACTCGGTATGCTGGAAGTAGTTAGCTTACGACTTAACAAGGCCCTACTTGAAATCACAAGCGACGAACACTGGCAATTCAAGCGGCCTGTCGTTCGTATCGTAAAGAAGGAAGTGCCTGCAGTACAACAGGATAATTACGCTATCTGGTACCAAATCGACGAAGTGGCTGGCGATGACTTTGACAATCGTTAGCCACCGGCAACTGGCATGATCACCTCGAGGCTATCGTCGCTCTTCAACATGATTTGAGCCAATTCCGCGCGGCTCAAGACCCGTCCGTTATACTCGACCACAACCTGCGTAGCCTTCCAGCCGCGCCCAGTTACGAAATTGGCCACCGTGCAGGGCGCGCCAACCTCCTCCTTCTTTCCGTTGGCGATGATTGTGATCGACTCAGGATTCATTGAGGGCCGACTCCCAATCCTTCCACACCGTTTCGTAACCCATCTGCTCCAGCCGCGCCGCGACCTCGGCGGGCGAGCGATTGTCAGCAATCTCGAATTGCACCGTCGCGTGCTCCCCTTCGGACTCGATCACCGGTGTCGACGGCTTGACCATCCGCCCGCCTTTCGTCACGTGCAACTCCGCCTTCCCCTGCCCCGTGTAACCACCCGGCTCCGTATGACTGCCCGCGCTCATCATCGTGATGCCTAGCGGGGCCAGGTTGTCACGCAGTTTCGCCGACTCGCGCGTGCTCAGTACCAACCCAACCTCTGGGAACATGAGCCGGAGTGCACAGATAAACTGCACGAGTTCGCGGTCGTTCATGTTCACCAACGGCTCGAACTCCCCGGCCGCCGGCCGTAATCGCGGCGCGCTGATCGTCAATTGCGCCATCCAGCATTTCTTCAGAAGATGCGTCGCATGCGCTGCCAAGGCAATCGCCTCATTGCGCCACGGCGCCAGACCGAGCAACGCGCCGATGCCGAGCCGTTTGAATCCCGCCGCGTACCCACGCTCCAAAGTGTCCAAGCGCCAATCCATGTCCTTTTTCGGTCCGCTGACGTGCATCGCGTCGTACACACCGCGATCGTACGTCTCCTGATAGACGACAAGCCCCTCCGCACCCGCCTGAACGATCGGCGCGTACTGCTCGGTCTCCATTGGACCGACCTCCAGCGAAATACTCGGCCAGTCGGAATGCAGCCGCGCCACGCAATCGCGCAGGTAATTGTCCGAGACAAAATGCGGATGCTCGCCCGCAACGAGCAAGATGTGGCGAAAACCTTGTTCGCTTAGGTATTTCGCTTCCGTGGCCACCTGCTCCACCGTCAGCGTCACGCGCAAAATGGGGTTGTCGCGCGAAAAGCCGCAATACTTGCAGATATTGATGCACTCGTTGCTCACGTACAACGGCGCAAAGAACCGCATCACGCGCCCGAAATATTTCTGAGTGAGCGCATGCGATTGCCGCGCCATCTCTTCGAGATAGACCGGTTCAGCCGCGGCCGGTGAAATCAGCGCCGCGAAATCGGTCGCCCCTAGGCGACCGCCCGCCGAAGCCTTGGCGAAGGCGGGCCCACGTTCCGCACGCCCCAACGCTGCTTCCACATCGGCAGCCGTTGCGTTCTGGGAAAACGCGGAAAGCTCCGCCAACGCGAGACTGTCAAACTCGGAGGAAAAACTCATGGCTCATTGAGAAACCCGGTCAGTGGACTCGTCGCCTCAGCCTCTTTCCGTTTCGGGGCCAAACCAACTTCATACGCGGTCCGACCTGCCTCGACCGCTGCTCGGAATGCCGCCGCCATGCGCACCGGGTCGGCAGCGACGGCAATGGCCGTATTCACGAGCACGGCATCGGCGCCCATCTCCAGCGCTTCCGCCGCATGAGACGGCGCGCCCAGTCCCGCATCGACCACAACAGGCACTGTCGCTTGTTCAATAATGATGGATATATTCGCCCGCGTCTCGATGCCGCGCGCGCTGCCGATCGGCGACCCAAGCGGCATGACCGTCGCGCAGCCGACATCCTCCAGCCGCTTCGCCAGAACGGGATCGGCATTGATGTACGGCAACACCGTGAAGCCTTCCTTCACCAAAACCTCAGCCGCCTTCAACGTTTCAATGGGATCAGGCAACAGGTAACGGGCGTCGGGATGTATCTCCAACTTCAGCCACGCCGAGCTGGTCGCTTCGCGGCCCAGGCGCGCGAGTCGACAAGCCTCCTCGGCATTCCGCGCGCCGCTGGTGTTCGGCAGGAGTAAATATTTCTTCGCGTCAACGAACGTCAGGATGTTGGCGAACTTATCCTTCTGTCCCGACAAATCCGCGCGCCGTAGCGCCACGGTCACCATCTCCGCGCCGCTGGCTTCGAGCGACGCCGCCATCAATTCGCCCGAGGCGAACTTGCCCGTGCCCATGATCAGGCGCGAGTTGAAATCGCGGTTGGCAATGCGTAGCTTTTGCGGCTTGTCGGTCATTGCGGACGATACAACTCCTGGTTAAGTGGGTAACTTCCGGGCGTGCGCTCGACCACGATGGAACCATCCTTCACAAAGTAACCGTGATTACCCATGGCGTATTCCGCGCGGTCCAGACGCTTCAGTTCCTCCACCCTCTTCTGGTGCAATTCCTGTTTCACCACAACGATCTGCTCCTTCAACGCCTTCAGGTCATGCAGCTTCGCTTCGAGTGCGACCTTTTCATTGTTCAAGCGGACGTACTCGTCCCGCATCGCTTGGAGATGCGTGACCGTCGTGGCATGCGTCTTTTCCAAATCCGCGTACTTCTGGCTGATGTCCTCGATCTTGTCGGTGAGCACTCTCAACTCGCTCGTCAGGTTTGTTATGTCTTGTGAGAGCGTCTCCACCGTGGCCTGTTTCTGCTGCAACTGGTTGTCCATATCAGCCTTGAGCGATGCCATCTTCTTTTCCGTGTCCGCCTTCTCGTCGCTTAGCTTCGAAATCGTCTGCTGCAATTCATCGACCCTGGCCTGCATTTGCGTTTTGACCGTGCTGGTCTCCGTCCGCGCCACCGCGAGCTCATTGGTTGCGGTCGCCAACTGCTGCTGCGTCTGCTCCAGCTTCTGGTCCGAACCACAACCCGCCAACAACAGCGCCGCGCCCAGCATTCCGATTCCGAACCCCATGACGTTACGCTTCATCGGTTATCTCTCCTTCGATTTTGCCAGCACCTCGTTCGCGCTGCCGCGCCGGTACCCCTGCAGATCGAGCGTCACGTATGCGTACCCGATCTTCCTCAATGCCTGGGTTACCGCCTCCCGCACTTCTTCGTCGAAAAATTTCTGAAATTCATCCGCGCCAATCTCGATGCGTGCCATGTTCTTGTGATGACGCACCCGCACTTCATAAAACCCCGCGTCCCGCAACACGTTCTCCGCCGCCTCGATCATCCCCAACGCCTCTTCCGTCACCGGCTCGCCGTACGGAATCCGCGACGACAAACAGGCCATCGCCGGCTTGTCCGCCGTCGGCAAACCCAACTCCGCCGACAACTCGCGAATCTCTGCTTTCGTCAATCCGACTTCCTTCAACGGCGCGCGCACCTGATATTCCTTGGCCGCCACGGCACCGGGCCGATAATCCCCCACATCGCTGGCGTTCTCTCCATAGATAATCGCCTGCCAGCCTTCGCGCTTTGCGATTTCGGCCAAATTCTCGAACAACTCGCTCTTGCAAAAGTAGCAACGGTTCGACGGGTTGCTCGTGTAATTCGCGTCCTCCATCTCCTCCGTCTTGATCACCCGCACGGGAAACCCAAACTGTTCCGCAATCTCGAGCGCCTCCTGCAACTCCCGCCGCGGCAAACTCGGCGAATCCGCAATCACCGCCAGCGCCTTGTCCCCCAGCACATCGTGCGCGACCTTAGCGAGGAACACGCTGTCCACCCCGCCCGAATAAGCCACCAGCGTGCGTCCGCAAGAACGGAGCGCAGCCTTGAGTTGATCGAGTTTCCCGAGCACAACCAGAATACTATCGCCGAACCACAGGGGTGTCAAAGCGGAAGCCGAGTAGTTATCTCTCCTCCAAACGGGTTGCTAAAGAAACACCGGGAGGCGGCGGACTGGAAAAAACTTGCAAATCTGTGGAGCAGGAAGAAAATTTGAAAAAGTCCCGCGACGGTCGTGGTCAAGAACCCCTATGGGAAATCCCAGTTACTGCGAAAGTTGAAATGAAAAATTCACCATGACTCCAGCCCAAGAGAAATTTGAATTGTTGATGCTGGAAATTGATAAATTCCTTTCCACCGAAGGCTTTCATCGTTCGGGAAAGCATTTTCTTAAACGGATACCGGATAATAATGTCCGATGGAACATTTGGTCTCAACGGAGTAAATACACCACCGCCGAACAAACTAAATTTACTTTTGAGGTTTATACCGAATGGAAGCATCGCTGGGCGCGCTACGAAGATTGGCAGCCAAAAGCAACATGGTATGGCGTGGTCGGCAATCGAATCGGATACTTGATGCCCAAAAAGGAAGACACTTGGTGGGAACTAACGGAAGCAACATCTATCGGATTGTTAAGCGATCAAATTATTGGAGTTATGTCATCCTGTGTCCTGCCATTTTTAAAGCAGTTCCAAACTGAACAAGACATAAGAACTTTTCTTCGAGCGTCCCCGCTTAATAACTATATTACAGCTCTTGCTATACTGGAGCTTGATTTAATGGAAGGAAAGCCGAGTTCTGAAATAGAAGAAAGCATCGATAGAGCGCGTCGACTGGGAAGAACAACCGGGCAGGTTCTTGAGGCCGGCCTTCAAACCGTAGTAAAGGCTCTTAGGGGATTTGTGCGGAAAAAATCAATTTCCAAAATGGAGGAAACCATTGATAAAGCACGCCCGGCGGGCGTCAGCAACGCAGTTGTTGAGGCCGCCATTCAAAGGATATTAAAAGCTTACGGTGACCAAGACTCAGCGGAAAAAAATAAATAATCAAAATTGCATCAAGTGTGGCAGCATCCGTGTGGCACGATTGCCGACGAGCGGGCGGCTGGGAGGGCCTTTGGCAAGGCACAGGTGCACTCACGAAATATCCGGCGAATGAAACGGCTCATCCGTCTCCAGCCGCTTCCCCATGCTGACAACGTCGTCAACCTTGAATCCAATGCTCTTATAGAACTCGATCACCTGGGCATTCGCGGTTCTCACCTGCAAATTGATCTTCGGACAGCCCACCTCTCGCAACAATCGCTCGGCCTCCTCCATGATTTGCCGGGCAAAACCGCGCCGCTGGTATTCGGGAGCTACCGCCAGATAATTGATCCAGCCTCGATGCCCTTCATACCCGACCATGCAAGTCGCCACAATCTTGCTGTCCAGTTCACCAACCAGAAACCATTCGGGATTGACCAGTAGCTTTCTCGCAATGTCCTGCCGTGGATTGTTCTTCGGCCCAACCAATTGACAGGTCTTCCACAGTTCCAACACAGCGGCTTCGTCGGCAGGGCGATACGGGCGGATTTGAAATGAGGTCATCGGACGATGTCACAAGGCGGTTACCGCTTTTTGCGGCTTTCTTCCTACCTTGTAGTGAAGAACGCGATCCTCAATAAGCTCCTCATTTTGAGGAAATGAAAAGAACAGTTCGTTCCTGCAGGACAGAAAATAATCGACTCTCTCTTCGGAGGTTTTCCACAACGAAAGTTCATATTCTGTAAGCGGCCATCGCTTGAGATTGTTTGCGTGTTGTCGCATTTGCGCAACGTCAAACAGAGTAACGTTAACACTTTGGGAAGCGTCTTCAATTGAGCCGTTGTAGTCCATCAGTGCCATTCGACCGTAATCTTGAAACTGTTCCGTGAAATCTTCCTCAGCAAGAGATGCCTTGCCATCGCGTGTAGTTTTCGGAAAGGAGATATAACGCGAATTCTTGGTCCCCGCCTGCACGCGCATTTGGACAATGAGGTCAGACAAATCGCGCTCATCATCACAAAGGACTTGCATCTCTATACTCCTTGGAAGCTTCATCTGCGGAACACGAAGAAAAATACCCTTACTTCACATCCTCACCCAACTCAACGTTCCAATACGCCAAATCGAGGAAATGCTTCCAGCTATCGTGGGCGACGGTGCTGATGGTGACATTCACGAACGGACGCCACTTCGGGCGCTTGGGCTTCTTGATGAGGTGCATCCCCGCCTGCGTCGGCGTGCGGTTGGCCTTGCGCGTGTTGCACGGGATACACGCGCACACAATATTCTCCCACGTCGTCGTCCCGCCGTGGTCGCGGGGAACGATGTGGTCGAGATTCAATTCGCGCCGGTCAAAATGTTTCCCGCAATACTGGCAGGTGTTGTGGTCGCGCTCGAAAATGTTGTGCCGCGTGAATTTCACTTCCTTGTGCGGTAGCCGATCAAAAAACAGCAGCAAAATCACGCGCGGAATGCGGATCTTGAACGAGACGGTATGGACCACGTCCTCGCCGTGGTGTCCCTGGCTGAATTCGCGCCACTCGTGGAAATCAAAGGTCTGGAAATTCCCGCTGTCCTCCGTCACCACCTCGGCGTGGCCCATGTACAGGAGCATAAACGCGCGTTCGACCGTGCAGACGTTGATCGCCTGCCACAGACGATTGAGCACCAACACGTTTTCGTTTAGCACATTCCTCATGGTCAACTCCCAGAGGGTCGCACCGACCCACACCGGTACGATGCCCAAGCCTATCATTTTACTGGCCTAGCGTCAACGACGGTGGTAACGCTTGATAGCACGAGGGTTGCGTGATTCGGAGAACCGTGCCCGTCGCGGATTTCCTCAGAACCAGCCCAGCCTCGACTTGTGCGTCCGGTACAACAATCCCAGCAACCGCATGCTGGCCATCCCTCCCCATAACTTAAGAGCGACGCCGCCGAAATGCTCCAGCAAAGAGCCCGGTGTGACCACCACGCGAAATACCATCACTGTGAGACCTATGACCGTCATGAAACCGCAGACTACCAGGTACGGTCTCCACACACGCGCAATAGATGGGATCACGACCCGGGGACTGACCACGCGTTTCGAGTTGAACATAACCACCGCAAGCAGCGCCATCGGGTAGTAATACAAACTGACCAGCGCCAGGCCGACAACACCCCACGCGCAGGCTGGCTCGGAAAGATCCGGAACCCAACCTTCGTACCAGCAATGCCACAGGTAGCCGATGAAATACAGGAACGACGGCACGAAGCACAGCACCGTGGTGCTGATCATCAATAAAATCGGCTGGAAAATGTCGTCAACCCAGTCACTGAAATCCGGCAATCCCGGCGGCTTGTCCTCACCATTGGCCGTGGTCAGCACGACGTCGAACAAATAATTGAGCATGCAGCCGTAGACGATGAGGCTGATGACGTAGCCGTACAGAAACGGCAGGCCATACGCGATCACGCCAATGACAATCGTCCCCACACCGAGTACGAACAAACCGCCGCCGCGAAATGGATACGCCAGGGCCGCAGCAAACGATGGGGGTGGTCCCGTCGGCTCCCCGTCTTCGACGGCCGTCCCCTCTTCATTCATCCTCGCGACCGGGCCACCGCAACGCGGACAAGCATCCACCACGAGGCCCGACGCGACCATCCGTTGTAGCTCCGCCGCACGGAGCATCACGCCGCAGCGTTTGTCCTGGCATTGCCAGAGCCTGTCCGGGGCCTCACTCATCGACGCCGAAGGTTATCAGTTTCGATTGCCATTGACGACGACTTTTGGTCGATGTTAGGTTGGGTGTCGCGGTGAGGGGCTGGGTTATGAATCGTGCGACATCCGGCGGATTTACCTTGATCGAATTGCTGGTGGTCATCGCATTAATCCTGACGATGTACGTTATGGCCTACGGACCGGCCCAGAAATCCTACCAGGAAAAGCAACTGGTCGCCTGCCAGAAGAATCTGCTGATGATCCAGATCGCCTTGAAGATTTATGCCGCGGATTACCATGACTCCTATCCCGTCGTGCCCGGGGCGCATACCTCGGAGACACCACTAAGTCTCTTGGTTCCGCGAGACACGACGGAAACGTCCATCTTTGTCTGTCCGGGCAGCGCCCGCCGCCGGTTACCCGAAGCCGAGCCGTTTACTCACCGAAAAATCAGCTATGCGTATTACATGGGACGCACGGGGCGCGATGGCGCCGACGCGATGCTGCTCTCGGACGCACAACTGAATTCGCGGCCACGACACACAGGCGAGCCCATGTTCTCGGTCACCGGCAAGCGACCTGCCGATAACCACCGGCAATTCGGTGGCAATGTTCTGTTTTGCGACGGACACGCCGAGCAATTCCCGTCCGTAGCGCCGCGCGATTTTACCTTTTCCGATCCGGTCGTCCTTCTCAACCCGACACCATGACCATGAAAATCGTC
Organism: Verrucomicrobiia bacterium; assembly: GCA_035577545.1. NCBI lineage: Bacteria > Pseudomonadati > Verrucomicrobiota > Verrucomicrobiia > Verrucomicrobiia bacterium. Next base: position 26,918 of record DATLVI010000042.1, on the reverse strand, counting down.
GTCGACTGTGCCTGCCAGACACCGTACGAGTTCGAAGTCGAGCCGGTGGATGGGCAGATGCCAGGGCAGGTCTCTTGCCCGACGTGCGGCGCGGATGGCACCGACTACGCCAATTCTGTCATTCAAGAAACCCTGGCAAACCAACCAAAGGCCGCACCGAAAATCAAACTCAAGGGTTCGGTTGAGGAGGAACCTGACGGTGACGTATCGGAAGAAGCGGCCGACGAGGCCGGCGGACTGCCGAAGTCCTGCTTCATCCACAAGGAACAGCCTGTGGAAGCGTTCTGCCTGACGTGCAAGAAACCCATTTGCCTGAAGTGCATGAAGCAAACCGGTTACTTTTGCAGTATCTATTGCCGCAATCGCGCCCAGCAAGCGGGCATGGATATCCCGGTTTACGCCGGTCAGGATCGCGTGGTGCGGGAGCGCGAATACAAACGGGTCACGCAGATGGGCAGTGCCATCCTCGTCGGGCTCGTGGCATTGTTCATCACCTACGAGTGGTACGTGATCTTCGGCCAGAAACCGTCCGTCAAGTTTGCCATGCCACTGGCCGCCGACGCGCGGCTCATGCACGCGCAGTTTGCCAACGACCACGAACTGTTGCTGGTGAGCGCCGATAGCGTGTCGGATTATGATTTTAAGAAGAAGCAGGCGCTCTGGTCCACTTCCCTGACGAAGTACCGCGCCAAACAATCCATGCCAACCAACCTGGCGGCGCTGGTCGCAGCAGCCCAAAACGAGGATCAACCGAAGTCACCCGAGGCAATCGCAGCGCAAAAAAAACTGGTCGAACAGATGGCCGATTATGAGGAGAATTATTACCCGACTGATACTCAGCTACACGTGGTCGGCAATGATCTCTGGGTGACCGTGGGGCGAAGCATCGTCTGCCTGGATCGCGCCACGGGGACTGAGAAACTTAGCGTGAAAACGGAAGGACGCGTCCGGGACATGACGTTTGGCGACGACGCGGTGATCGTCGTCTCGGCCAAGGGCGAATACGATCGCATACTCACGCGCATCCAACTGCCGTCGGGTGAGCAACAAACCGAACGGCGTTCGCTTCCCCAGCCTCCCGCTCGTCGGTTCGATATGAACATGGATATGGAAGCGGCACGGGAGCCGTATATTCCCGATGATCGACACGAATTTGTCGCAACGGGCTCGACCGTTGTGGATCTGGACGTGAAGCTGGTCGAAAAGAAAGTCGTCACAGTCGACACGATGAAAGCGGCCGATCCAAACAGCAAGAAGTTCGAGAACCTGGGCGTTACGCAGACAAAGGAATTCGCCGAGGACGTGATGAACGATATGAAACGATCACGGGGTGAAGGCATCGCGAAAGTGGATCAGAGCCGCTACGCCCTGACCCTCCAACGCGTCTTCGGCAAGGACATCGCGCCCTGGACCGGCGAAGTGACCGGATCCCCGGCGCTCTTCGCCATGAAGACCGTGGATGTGCTGGTCGCCGGCAACGTGATGTACGCGTTCGACAAGAGCAACCAGAAACTCTGGCAGAGCAATCTGTCGTATCCGATCGCCCCGCAGTTCACCCAACGCGAATACGCGTTGGGATACGGTCGCCGCACCGCGTCCGCCGCGCCGTGTGTGGAGAGGGGCAACACGTTGTACCTGTTTGACCGGGGCGTGTTGACAGCCTTCGACGCGCAGTCGGGTGCCGTTCGTTGGCGGATGCCGAGTGTGGGAATTTCCAACATCCGGTTTGACGACAGCGGGATGCTCTACGTCAGTACGAGCACCGCGAGCCCCGAGTCCATTCAGTATTCCGATCAGGTTAGCCTCGACAAGGTCGATCCCGTGATCGTCAAAGTGGATCCCGCAAACGGTAAGGCGTTGTGGCGCCTCGAAAAGGCCGGCGACGAATGTTACGCTGCGGGCAAATACCTTTACAGCACGCATGTGATCGTACCCGGTGGTTTGATGACCATGATCGGCAAGGGCTCCTCGTCTAGGACCTTCCACTTGTTCCGTCTCAATCCCCGAAACGGCAAACAAATGTGGGACTGCACACGGGAAGGCTCCCCCGGGTCAGTGGATTTCTGCAACAACGAGATCCTGTTTCAGTTCGATGACAGGCTGGAAGTGCTGAAGTTCTTGCCGCTATAGACATTCCCCACGGTCCATCCCGGAGGCCCGCCCTGCTTCGTGGCAATTCCGGCTCGACAGCCCCCGCTCTTTCCTTAATAACAAGCTGTCACAGCGACGTTTTATTCACCACACAACTCAGGAAAGTATATGAATCGCAAAGTCACAGTTTTCGGCGCCGGTTTCGTCGGGTCCACCACCGCGCAACGCATCGCGGAAAAACAACTCGCCGACGTTGTGATGGTCGACATCATCGAGGGTATGCCGCAGGGCAAGGCGCTGGACATGATGGAATCGGCCTGCCTTGAAGGGTTCGACGCGAAGGTCACCGGCGCGAATGATCCCGCCGCCTGCGCGGGCAGTGACCTCATCGTCGTCACCAGCGGCATCGCCCGCAAACCCGGCATGAGCCGCGACGATTTGCTGAAGACCAACGCCGGCATCGTCGGCAGCGTCTGCGAAGCCATCAAAAAGAACGCCCCGAATGCCACCGTCATCGTCGTCAGCAATCCCCTTGATGTGATGACCTATCTTGCCGGCGTCAAACTCGGTTTCCCGAAAAACAAAGTCATCGGCATGGCCGGCGTGCTCGATAGCGCCCGTTTCCGTTGTTTCATCGCGATGGAACTCGGCGTGTCGATGCGTGATGTCGACGCCATGGTCCTCGGCGGTCACGGCGACGACATGGTTCCCCTCGTCCGCTACGCCACCGTCGCGGGCATCAAGGTCGAAGATTTGATTCCAAAAGATAAACTCGACGCGTTGGTCACACGCACACGCAACGGCGGCGCGGAAATCGTCGCGCTGCTCAAGACCGGTTCGGCCTACTACGCCCCGTCATCGTCCGTCGTCGAAATGGTTAGTTCAATCCTGCGCGATGAGAAACGCGTCCTCCCCTGCGCCGCCTGGTGCACCGGCCAATACAGCGTCAAAGACATGTTCGTCGGCGTCCCCTGCATCCTGGGAAAAGACGGCGTCGAGAAAATCATCGAGCTAAAATTGAGCGAGAACGAACTAGCCCAACTCAAAACCTCCTCCGACCACGTCTTCGAAAACGTGAAGCGGCTGAATCTGTAGAAAGAGTCCGGCTACGAATCCAATACTTCGAAGAACCGTTTAGCATTCGCCGCAAAATGCACGCGACGGGCCTTTACGTCGAGCTTTTCGACCCCGAGCTTCTCGGCAATTGCGTTCAACACCTCTGCGTAAACAGTGTACATCCTTTTCCATTCGCTTGAGATAAGACCGGACCGTCGCAATTCATCCTCAACGGACAACTCAACTTTACCGTGAGCCACCAAGTTGTGGCGCAACATCTCCACCTTTGACCAAGTGGATTCTACTGAGTGCAACTTCTGCTTCAGAGCGGTGCGGATCGGCGGATCGAGAACCTGCAATTGTCCTGCCAGCGCAAGAATCCTCCACAGATTCACACGCTCATACTCAGGGGCCTTCCCTTCTGGTTCAAGAAGCTTGTAAAGAGACAACACCAGCCCTTCGAATAGGGAAGCGTGGAGAATGCTCAGCGTGGGACCGAACGAGTTCCAAGCTTTTGAGTAGTGCCCTTGGCCTGAGGTAAAACAAATCCAGAGTTCGGAAGTTGAGACGCAGTCGGATGTGTGCTTCCGCGCTTCGTCCACACGCAGTTTGAGATCTTCCTTTGAATGATAAGCATTCATTTTAAAAAATCTCTGCGAATTCCAAGTCTTTTGCAACTCCGTTCGTTGCCTTGTCGGCAATCGGATGCTACACTCCTTGCGCGCTTCGAAGCGCAAATAATTTGTGACCGAAAATCGGTTGTTCGAGACAGCGCTGGGGTCTCCGTTGATACCCCTTATCAAACGGAGACTCAATGCGGGGGATTTTTTGTCTCTAAATTCCCTGGCCGACGCGGGAAAACCTTTCATCGCCTCTCTCCTCTCGCAAATTGCCAATCGTCCGATCCTCATCGTGACCGACGGGCTGAAGTCGCAGGAAGCTCTCTTCAACGATCTGCAAACTCTCCTGCCCGGCGTCCAGTTCTATCCCGCATGGGAAACGCTCCCGCACGAGGACGTGCTTCCTCATGCGGACACGATCGCGGACCGGCTCAAGGCGCTCACCAACCTGAACGCCCCCGTCACCGTCGCCTCCGTGCAAGCCTTGATGCAAAAGACATTTGCTCCTGACTATTTTATGTCGCTGCGGTTGGAAGTCCGCCTCGGCCAGGAAATCGAACTCCAGGATTTTCTCGACACGCTCACGAAACTCGGCTACCACGCCGAATATCAGGTCAACGATCCCGGCGACATGGCCATGCGCGGCGGTATCGTCGACTTCTTTCCGCTCGACCGCGGCGAGCCCGTGCGCGTCGAATTCTCCGGCAACGAGATCGAATCCATCCGCACCTTCGACCCCATCACCCAACAGTCACGCGAGAAACGGGAACACCTCGTCGTCACCCCGGCCGGCGAACTCGGCCTCCTGAAACAAGCGATAGACCAGACCGCGCCGCTCGTCGATCTGCTGCCACGCGATACGCTGCTCGTGCTCGACGAGCCGGACAAACTCGCCGAAGCCGCCGAGAATTACGCGCGCCAGATTCCCAAGGGCGACAAGTTCTTTGCCGAGTGGCGTCATACGCTGGAGTCGGGGCTAAGCATCGTGCAACTCACCGAAGCGCTGGCCATCGACCCGCCGGCGGCCTACATCAACCTGCGCCTCGCTTCGCTCGATGCCTTCCGTCCTCTCGACACGCGGTCGCCCGAACCGGAAATCGCCGAGCAGATGCGCCGTTCCTTCTTCGAACAGATGCAGCGTTGGACCACGGAAGGTTACTCCCTGCAAGTCTTTTGCAGCAACGATGGCGAGAAGCAGCGCTTTGAAGAGCTCTGGCGCGAGTACACCGAAGCCTCCAATACTACGGGCTCAAAACTGGAGGCGTCAATCGCCACGCTGTCGCGCGGTTTCCTCTGGACGGACGCCAAACTCGCCGTCGTCACCGACTCCGAAATTTTCGGTCGCTACAAGCTGGTTCGTCCCCGCCGCAAGTTTCATCAACTGGCGCAGGCGACGGACTGGACGGAGTTGCAGGAAGGCGACATCGTCGTGCACGTCCAGCATGGCATCGGGAAGTATCTGGGATTGAAGTCGCTCGACTTCAACGGCTCGAAGCAGGAGGTCCTCGCCATCGAGTATGCGGATGAAGCGCGGCTCTACGTCCCCATCGACCAGGCGCATCTCGTCTCGAAGTACTTGGGCGCGGGCAAACGGCAACCGCCGTTGCACCAACTCGGCGGCGCGCTCTGGCAGAAGCAGAAGCTCACCGCCGAGCGCGCCATCATGGACCTCGCCGCCAACCTGCTCGAAATCCAGGCCGCGCGTCATACGCTCGAAGGCCATGCGTTCGCACCCGACACTGCCTGGCAAAATGAGTTCGAGGCCGCGTTCATCTACGACGAGACGCCTGATCAACTTACCGCCATCAGCGAGGTGAAGGGCGACATGGAATCGTCCAAGCCGATGGACCGTCTCATTTGCGGCGACGTGGGCTACGGCAAGACGGAGGTCGCCATCCGCGCGGCGTTCAAGGCGGTGATGGGCGGCTTTCAAGTCGCGATCCTCTGCCCCACGACGATCCTCGCCGAGCAACATTGGAACACGTTCCGCGAACGCATGTCGGGTTACCCGATCACCATCGAGATGCTCTCGCGCTTCCGCACGCAGCGCGAACAAACGAAAGTCGCCAAACTCCTGCGCGAAGGCGGCGTGGACATTGTCATCGGCACACACCGCTTGCTCAGCGGCGACATAACTTTCAAAAACCTCGGGCTGGTCGTTGTCGATGAGGAGCAGCGTTTCGGCGTCTTGCACAAGGAACGGTTCAAGCAATTGCGCAAGCTGATCGACGTGTTGACGCTCAGTGCTACGCCCATTCCGCGCACGCTCTATCTCTCGCTCACGGGCGCGCGCGACATGAGCACCATCCAGACGCCGCCACAAGACCGCCTGCCCGTGGAGACCATCGTCGCGGCGTATGACGAACGGCTCATCAAGCAGGCCATCCAGCGCGAACTCAACCGCGGCGGCCAGGTTTACTTCCTCCACAACCGCGTCCAAAGCATCGAGATGGTGGCCGAACGCCTGCGCGACCTGCTGCTGGAATCGAAAGTCCGCATCGATGTCGGTCACGGCCAGATGGACGAGCATGAACTCGAAGAAGTCATGCACCGCTTCGTCAAAGGCCAGATCGACGTGCTGGTGTGCACCACCATCATCGAGAGCGGACTCGATATCCCGAACGCCAACACCATTATCATCGATCGCGCCGACCGTTTTGGGTTGAGCGACCTGTATCAGCTTCGCGGTCGCGTCGGCCGCTACAAACACCAGGCGTACGCCTACATTCTCCTGCCGCGGCACCTGAACCTCGTCCAGAGCGCGCGCAAACGAATCGGCGCGATCAAGCAATACTCGTCCCTTGGCAGCGGGTTCAAAATCGCCATGCGCGACCTCGAGATTCGCGGGGCCGGGAACATCCTCGGCTCCGAACAGAGCGGCCACATCACCGCCATCGGCTTCGACCTCTATTGCCAGTTGCTCAAGGAAAGCATCGCGCGCCTCAAAGGCGAGAAACCCAAACACCGCACGTTGGTGACGCTCAAACTGGACTTTCTCAACGACGAATCCGGCGAAGGGCTCGCGCGCATTCCGTCAAACTATATGACGGACTCGCGTCTGCGCATCCAAGCCTACCGCAAGATCGCGCAAGCCGCGGAACTCGCGACTGTAAAGTCACTGCGCCGCGAATTCCGTGACCGTTTCGGCAAAATCCCGCGTCAACTGGAACTCCTCTTGCAATGCGCCGAGGTAAGGATTCAAGCAAGCGACACACACGTGGAAACCGTCGAAACCCGCGAAGACAAAATCATGCTCACCCAGCGCAGCACCCTCCTCCAAATCGGCGGCAAATTCCCCCGCTTCGTGGAAACCAAACCCGAAGGCAAACTTGCCGAACTCAAAACGCTGTTGTATTCCTTGAGCGAGGGCGTGACACCTGAAAAGGAAAGGAAAAGGTGAAATGACCGACGTTATCGTGGAGCAGAACCCAGATCCCCACCGACTCGATCAGCTGGGCGTGTTCGTTTGGCCTGTATGGGAAAAGGAAGTGTCTGAGTTTCCGTGGCACTACGACGAGAAGGAAACGTGCTACTTGCTGGAAGGCGATGTCACGGTGACGCCGGAGGGCGGAGAGCCGGTGCGCTTTGGCAAAGGTGATTTGGTCACCTTTCCGGCGGGCATGTCATGCACGTGGGAGGTTCACAAGGCCGTGCGGAAGCACTACAAGTTCGGCGAATGATTTGAGTGTGTTGACGGCACGTGCTAGGTTCGAGGCAATTACTCACCAAACTACAGGAGGCAATGTGATGAAGGCTGGCATTCTCGTGGTGGCGTCAATGATGGCGGTGGCAATCGTCTCCGCTCAAGCGCAGTCAGTGACGAAGGCGATCGCGGTCCTCTCGCCGACGAAGGGAAGCACCGTGTCCGGCACGGTGACGTTCACGAAGGTCGATGGCGGGGTGAAGATCGTGGCCGATGTAGCGGGCTTGACTCCCGGCCAACATGGTTTCCATATTCACGAATTCGGCGATTGCAGCGCGCCGGATGCAACCTCGGCCGGTGGACATTTCAATCCCCATCACATGCAGCACGGCGGGCCCGACGCGACCATGCGGCACGCGGGTGACTTCGGCAATCTCGAAGCGGACGCTTCCGGCAAAGCCCACTACGAGCGGGTGGACGCCACGGTTTCCCTCGACGGCGCGGACTCCATCATCGGCCACGGGGTGATCGTGCATGAGAAGGCGGACGACTTGAAGACGCAGCCGACGGGCAACGCTGGCGGGCGCGTGGCGTGTGGTGCCATCGGTGTCGCAAAACCGTAGAACGTTGGCTCGCGGTGCGCTGGCCGCCAGACGTTATGGCTTTCCGCCTGCGTCTGGTGCGATCGTCGCCGTCGCGTTGGCAGGCTTGTCTTGCTCCGCGATTTTTCGCTCAATGGCGCGGCGCACGGCCGATTGTCCGTTGTCCGTAAGCTTGGCCAGCCACTGCCTGGCCTCGTCGTTCCGCCCCATGCGGTTACAGACCCGGGCAAGATTCGCATATACAAGCTGTCGCTGTTGATCGTCCAGCGGCTGATTGAGACAGAATTGCCAACCGTCATACGCCCCCTGCCAATCCGGCTTGGGCATCATATAGAATGTTTCGGCGTACGTGCTGGCCATCTCAAAATCCTGCGGGACAAGGTCGCGTGCCTGGCGGAATTGTTCCAGGCTGTGCTGGAAGATCTCCTCCTTGCTCCAGCCGTAAACCTTCGTTGACTCATTGCGGAACATCTGGCAGGTCGTCGCCCAATTGAATCGGAAGATCGGTTCCGTCGGCACGAGGTCGATCGCTTTTTGATAGTAAAGCAGGGCTTTGTCAGCGTGCCCGTTGTGGCCGTAGTCGTTGGCCAGACTGTTGTAGGCGTAGGCTTCGCGCGGATCGATCGCGATGGCCTTCTCCCACCAACGCACCCCCTCGTCTTCGAGGTGCTGCTCATACAACAGGCTGCCGTAAGCAACCATCGCGCGGGTATGGCGCGGGTGATCGTTGAGAAAATGTTTGTAATCGCCCTCGAGTCGGCGCAACTGCGCCTTCCAGCGACCAACGTCCGCAGGCGAGATCGCATCACGTTGCGCTTGCAACTCCTCGCCCCGCGACAAGAGGAACCGGAACTGTCGTTCCGCTTCGCGCGGATCTTCCTCCGCGCGGACCGAAGGCGAAAGCGCCACTAAAGCGAGGAAGCAAGTTATCAGCAAACGCGTCGTCATACCTCAACGTCCCTTCCATTCCGCCGCGGGATTCTCGGCAGAAACACGCTTGTCGAGCGGGTCATACTTCTCGGCAAGGCCGAGTTCAAAAGGCTGGTTATCGGGATTCGGGGTGACCTGCCGATATTGCGCATAACATTTATAGCAGATCGTCACGTCGGGCAGGAACTTGTAGAGCAACCCATCCGCGAGAACAAATGCGGCCCACACGAGCGTGCCCTCCACGAGGCGGTTTTTCCACGCGCAGAGCAGAAACAACACGGCACCGGCCATGAAAATACTGACGCCCAACGTGCGGTTGAAGTCCTTCTGCACGTACACGGTGTTGCAGTCGCAGCAGGCGCAGCGGTCCACCATATTATGCTGCCGCATCCGTTCCGTGATCCGCAATCGAATCGTCTCCCCGCACAACGGACACGGCGATTCCTTCTGCGACAAATCGTCGAACTCCAACTCGTGCTTGCAGTGGGGGCACAGAAACTGAATCTTCACCACGTCACCCTAACACAAGCGCACGCCCGTTCAAGACTGGACAACCCACCGCGCTTCGCGTATTCACCTGCCCGATGAAAGCCGTCGTGCAACGTGTCTCCCGCGCCTCTGTCCGGATCGATAGCCAGACGGTTGGCGAAATCGGGCCCGGTTTGCTGGTGCTACTCGGCATTGGCAAGAACGATGCCGTGGCGGATGCAGACTGGATGATCAAAAAACTGCTCGCGCTGCGCATTTTTCCAGATGACGCCAAGAATATGAACCGCTCGGTGACAGATATTGGCGGCGGACTACTCATCGTATCGCAGTTCACACTCTACGGCGATGCTCGCAACGGTACGCGCCCGAGTTTCACCGATGCAATGCCTCCCACCGAAGCGGAGCAGTTTTACAACAATTTCATGGTGAAACTGCGCGCGGCCACCGCGTTGAAGGTCGCTGAAGGCAAATTCGCCGCGATGATGGACATCGACCTGGTCAACGACGGGCCGGTGACGATCATTTTGGATTCGCATGCGTAAGCCCAATGAAAAAAACCCCGAGCCGCCGCTGACGTTTGGCGCGCCGAAGCATCTCGCCAACGTAACGGTCATTCTCGTCGAACCGGCGGTGCCGGGCAATATCGGTTCGGCGGCACGCGCGATGACCACGATGGGGTTGACCGACCTCGTTGTGTTGAATGGCCCGAAGAACTTCCGCACTCACATACAGGCCATCAGCCTGGGTCATGGTGCAGGCGATTTGTTGGCGAAGGCCCGCGCGGTGTCAACCTGGGAGGAAGCGACGGAGGGTCTGCACTGGCTCGTAGGAACAACGCACCGCAAACGCCGCCCGCAGTTTCCGCAGATTGTCGAAGCCCGAGAAGCTGCGAAAAAGATCGTCGAGCTGACCCACAAACATCGTGTCGGGATCGTGTTTGGCCGTGAGGAGTCTGGCCTCTCCGACACCGAGTTGCGTCTCTGTCACGACATCGTCAGCGTGCCGCAAGCCGTCGAGCATCCGTCCCTGAATCTGTCGCAGGCGGTACAGCTTTTCGCATATGAGATTTATTTGGCGAGCATGGGCGGCATGCCCAAGCCGAAATACAATCTCGCGACCGTCCAGGAAGTGGAATCGCTGTTGAAACACTTGCAGACGTCACTGGACAAGATCGGTTTCCGCCCCCATCAAGGCGACCCGCAATCATTTCTGCGCTCCCTCCGCCGCGCCATCGCCCGCGCCCCCCTGGAAAAACGCGACTGCAACGTCCTCCACCGTATCTGCCAGCAAATCGATTTTTACGTGGACGAGCATCCGAAGAAGTAGCCCGCTAAGCCGCAGCGATATTCAGTGTCGAACTGGCACTGGGTCGCCGCAAGATCGCAATCAGATAAAAGAGGCCGACGAGAAGGATAAGGGCCCGGACGCCGGTGACGAACGATAGCGATTCCAGCAGCCCACCCACCAGCGCGCCGATGAGATTGGAGCCGAGTGCCCGCGATTTGTCCGCGCAGACGGCGAAAGAGCGGATGAAGATGAGTCCCGCGAAGAACACCGGCGCGGTCAGAAACGCACTGGCGGCGAGGAGCTTGGTCGCGCCAGTCAACGCGTTGAACCAGTCCAGCGGCACTAGTGCCAACGCGGCAAGGCTGAGCGCCAGGCCGGCCACGATTGCGGCTTGCGGGAGGTGCGGCCAGCGCCACGCGACGAGGTTGGACAACAGGATCATCACCAGCACCGCCGAGATGACGATGGCGTTGACGATCCAGGTCATCCCGAACAGCAACGTGGCGCGGCTGACGGTCTGCACTTCCAGCAGGAGGAAGGCGGCGCCCAGCGCGAAGAAATGCCAGTCCGATCCGCCCGCCACCCCAAGTGCCCGTCGTCCCACCAGCAGTACAGCCACCACAATCGCCGCTGAAACGATCAGGTGGAGTCGTGGGATCCCGGCCCGCTGCAGATACAAGTACGGCCAGTCATCGGTCGTGACACGAACTGTGCCGGCGGGATGCATCTCCGAGGAAGCGACGAAATCACGCAGCACGGGGTTTTGGATCATCTGCGGGGTGACGGGGTGCTCGCCAATGACGAGCGTGACCGTCGGAGTATGTCCCACCTTCTCAATGAACAAGTCCTCCGAGTAAACAAAGGGATCATGCCCGAACGTCTGCCGCAGCAGACTGAACAGTCGGTCCACCATCCACAATCGCTGGGCGGGGAAATTGACCACCATCAAACCGTCGGGCGCCACCAGTTTTTTGGCCTCTTGGAAGCTCTCGGCGGTGTAGACGTAATGATCCAACCGCATGTTGTTATAGGACGAGCCGAGCGTATGCGCGTCGAGCCACCCGAACCAAACCAGATCATACGGTCCCATGGCTTGCTTGAAGAAAGCTCGCGCGTCATTCACAATCATGTGGACTCGCGGGTCGCTGTAGGGCTGTTCGGGATGGAAACGTTGGCCCACGGCGTAGATTTGTGGATCGATTTCGACGCAGTCCACTTGCTCGACGCCGTGACGCAGCGCGGCGGCCGCATTATTGCCGGCACCCGCACCGACAATCAGTATGCGGTGCGCATTCGGCTTGAAGCTGAAAGGGACATTGTAGTGGTTGCGATCCAATTGCTCGCGCGCGAACAGTTCGGGATATTTCGCAGTGAAGGCGTCGGAGAGATCAAGCATGGCCTGGTGGGCGGTTCCGTTGACCTGCACAATGTAGCCCGGTTGCACCTGGGTAAAGCCCACCGGCACGTGGATCGGGAATATCGCGACCTTTTGATAGGGCGACCAGAAGACGACGCCCTCGGACAAGTCACCAGCCCACACCACCCATGCCGCGGCAACTACCAGACCAACCGCGAGCCCCGCGCGGAATTTTCCCGCGAGAAGGGTGGCCGCGAGCAGTGCCGCCGCCACGAGCATCCAGACGGTTGGCGGGGTGGAGGCCCAACTCAAAGTGTTAAAGAGCCAAACCCCGACGAGGCTTCCGGCGATATTGATCGAATAGGCGCGGATGGTTTGTGGGGCGCGTTGCATCGCCCGCCCGAGTATTTGTCCCAATGGCGCGAAGGTGAGCGTCACCAGAACGATGAGGATTCCGATGAGGAGGCCGCCCGCCATGAAGCCCAAGCCCGCTGCATGCACGTCCCACCAGATGGGCGAGTCCTCGAAGCCGCTGAGCAGAAATGTTACCCGGGAAAAGTCGAGTTCGGGAATGTGGAACGGATTGGCGACGAGCGTGGCGAGCAACAACAGGACCGCAGCCATCAGTACGGGCTGCACGGGCTTGGCTGCCCGATAGCACCCCAACCCGACACCAAAGAAACACATGATCAGGAGAAGGTTGCCCAGGTATGCAAAGATGCGAATCTCGGTGCCAATCCAGCGGATCAAGAGGAGTTCCAAGTAGAGGATCAACGCGCTGATGAAGAAAACTTCCAAGTCGGATCGGAAAGGTGAATTGGCGCGCACGGTATTCTCGGTTTGCTGATTCAACCCGAGGGGTTGCGCAGCAGCAATCGCAGTGTTGTCGCGAGAGGGCGCCAATTTCATTCGCCGTGGCCTCATTGTTGTGATGCACGAGAGGCATTTTAATTCCCTTGCAGTTGCTTGGTTACACTCGTGTAATCTAAACAAGCGCTCGCAAATGGAGCGGATGGGCAACCAGCCGGAAATTGGCCTGATTTTTGGTGAGATGTTCGCAACATTTCGCTAAAAAGGCGCGACTGCAACATCCTCCACCGCATCTGCCAGCAGATCGATTTCTACGTGAACGAACATCCGAAAAAGTAGAGCAGCGGTTGGAATTCCGTGTAAAAAACGCACAACGTTGGCTTAGTTTGAACCGTACACGGGCAGGAGATAGCCGCGTTTGATCGCCATGACTGCGAGGACAATAAGAAGAATTATCATGGAAATCAGCCAGCGACGAAACTCCTCCTTAAATTTGAATCCTTTGGTAACGATTGTTCGGCAACGACGCCTCCATAAAACTGCTACGGGTACAAAAATGATTGCTAGAAGGAGATTCAAAAAATATGTCGCACATTATTTTGCCTTCCTATTTCACATGTTCCCACGCGTGGTAGGAACTACGGACGAGGGGGCCGGATTCTACGTGGTGGAAGCCCAATTCCAGCGCGTCTTGCTTGAAGAGGGCGAATTCTTCGGGGGTGACGTAGCGGGTGACGGTTAATTGGTCTTCGGTCGGGCGCAGGTACTGGCCGAGCGTGAGGATGTCGCAGCCGTGCTGGCGCAGGTCACGAAAGACTTCCAGCAATTCTTCGCGGGTTTCGCCGAGGCCGAGCATCAGGCCGGACTTGGTGAGGATATCACCGCGAAATTCCTTGGTCATTTCCAGGACGCGCAGGGAGCGTTCGTACACGGCGCCGGGGCGCACTTGCTTGTACAGGCGCGGGATGGTTTCCATATTGTGCGCGAGGACGGCGAGCGGGGTTTTCACGACGCGGGCGATGCAGGCTGGCTCGCCGCGGAAATCGGGGATGAGCATTTCCAGTTTGCAGTCGGGCAAGCGTGCGTGAATCGTTTCGATCGTGCGGGCGATGTGGTCGGCACCCTGGTCGGGCAGATCATCACGGGTCACCGAGGTGAGCACGCAGTAATCGAGCTTCATGGCCGCCACGACTTCGGCTACGTGCTCGGGTTCGGCGGCGTCGAGAAAGCCGGGCTTGCCTTTATCGACCGCGCAGAAATTGCAGCGGCGCGTGCAGACGTCGCCCATGAGCATGAACGTGGCGGCACCGTGTTCCCAGCACTCGCCCATGTTTGGGCATTTGGCTTCTTCGCAAACGGTGTGCAGCTTGAATTCGCGGAGGACGTTCTTCAGGTAGGCGTAGCGTTCGCCGCCCGGCACGCGCTGCCGGATCCACGGCGGCAGACGCCGATGCGGCGTCGGCTCAATGGTAATCAGTGCGGTGTCCATGTTCGCGCGGGAAACAATAAATCACGCCGTGGCATTTGTCACGCTGTCGCCATCCCTCACGCCTCATCTTGGACGGGATTCGTCAGCGCGCCGATTTTCTCGATTTCGATGGTCACGCTGTCTCCCGCATGCAACCAGCGCTGTGGTTTTCGCGCCATGCCGACCCCTTGGGGCGTACCGGTCATGATCACAGTGCCGGGCAACAATGTGGTACTGCCGCTGAGAAACTCGATCAAGGCAGGAACATCGAAAATCATGTCCCGCGTATTCGATTCCTGCATTACTTCGCCGTTGACCGTGGTCTTGATCGTCAGGGTGTTCGGATTTGGAATCTCATCGGCGGTGACTAGGCAGGGTCCCAGTGGGCAAAAAGTGTCGAAGGTTTTGCCGCGGCACCACTGGCTGCCGCCGCGCTTGATCTGCCAATCGCGGGCGCTCACATCGTTGCCGCAGGTATAACCGAGCACGTGATTGAGTGCGTCTTTCTTCGAGACATTCTTGCCGGGTTTGCCGATGACCACGGCCAACTCACATTCGTAATCCACTTCCTCGCTCTTGAGGTGCATCGGGATCAGGATCGGATCGCCGGGATTCTGCACGGTACCGACCCCTTTCGTGAACAGGACGGGATATTCCGGCAGCTTCGCGTTGGTCTCTTGAGCGTGACCGCGGTAGTTCAGTCCGATGCACAGGATTTGCAACGGCACGATCGGCGCGAGCAACTTCTTCACATCAGCCTTCTCTCCCGTGACGACATACTGCCCGAATATGTCGCCCTCGATGCGACGGCCGTCAGCCCCGTGACAAATGCGCCCGCTCGAATCCTGATAGCGAATAATCTTCATCGTTTCCTCTCCGAAAGAAAGTGGCGGTGGAGACGATAACGAGTTGGAATCAGGTTGTCCAGCGACTACGTGGGTCCGCCGCCCGCTCTGCATTGCCGCCTGCGGTTGGCGCCGCAGGCGGCGGAGTTATTGAGGCCCCGGTTACCGCTTCCAGTGCGTGGACGTCGCAGTGGTCCGCTTCAATTCGATGATGCTCTCGAAGAACATCGGACCGTTGGCCGTCTGCACCGTGATCAACACCGGTAACTCATACTTCATCGGACCATTAGCAGCCGGCGCGGGCAACGGAATGTCGCCGGACGCGATGCTCAGGGCGAACGTGTGCGTCGAATTGCGGAATGAGAACTTCGTCAGCGTCGTCGTCCCCGAGGAGGGCGCGATCTGCGGGAGAAGTTGGTAGTCCGTCCCCGCGGCGGCCAACTCGGTAACCGGCACCGCGATCTGGGCGTTGCCGATTTGAATCGAGACGGGGCCGGTTGGGACAATCGCCCCACTGCCATCCGACTCAACGACGCCGGACATGCGCACCGCCACCCGGCCCGCCTGGGCTGCGAGGGTCTTGTTGGAGTTGAACACACCGGTCAGCGTGCGGTTCTTGCGGTAGTTGAACCGAACTGCGCTGGCTTTGTCCTTGGTGGTGCGATAGGGGCATTCGATCTTGGCAACTGTGACCGGGATATCCAGGGCCGCGCCGTTAATCGTCAGTCGCACGTTGACCACGGTGACGCCGGCTTCCGTGTGATTGGCCAAACCGAGCGCCGCGCTGAGATCGGTGCCGCTGACTTTGATGCTGTATGCGCCAGTGGTATTCCGGAGCTGGTAGCTCGTCTTGATACTGCCAACCACACTCGTGGCACGACCGCGTGCGTCAAGCGTCTGCGCCGGAGCGAGACTGACGCCGTTGATCTCCACCGCCATTGTCGCGCCGCTCAGGTTGTCCTTTGCGCCGCGCGGATTGATCTTGCCGCGAAGCGTAATGCTGTCCCGCGAGCCAGCCGCCCGGTTCATCTTGGCCGCAGCGGACTTGACGAACAGATCAACGTCGCCCGCCCCGTGGACGGCCGATACGGTGATGTGCACGGTGGCGATGTTGGAGTCGTTCGACCCGTTGTTGGCTTTATACGTAAAGCCGTCCGGACCACTGAAGTTGTCATCGGGCACGTATGTGAACGAGCCATTGGCATTGAGGGTCAGCGTGCCGTTTGTTGGAGAGGAAACCAGAATCGCCGTGAGCGCGGTGGCTTCGGTGTTGGTGTCGTTGGCCAGCACGCCCGGAGCTGTCACGTCCAAGGTATCGTTTTCCTGGACTTGGTACGAGTCATCCTGGGCAACTGGAGCAACCGCAACATGCAGGATCGTCACGGTGACCGTCCCTGTCGCCGTCCCGCCGTTGCCGTCGCTGATCGTGTAGGTAAACGAATCGGAGCCGCTGAAGTCGCTATTCGGCGTGTAGGTGAGCCCGGTGCCGCCGCCCGTGATGGCCGTCGAGCCGTTGGCAGCGTCGCCGACCAGGGTAATCGTTAGCGTATCGCCGTCGGAGTCCGAGTCGTTCGCCAGCACATCGACCGCGTGCGACCCGCTATTCTCGGCAATCGTCAAGCTGTCGTCCACGGCCACGGGCGAGTGGTTGACGTGCGCTACATTGATCGTCACCGTGGCGGCGGCTGACATAAGCGATCCATCGCTCGCTTCGTACGTAAACGTGTCGGTACCGGAGAAGCCCGCTAACGGCGTGTACGTAAACGACCCATCGGCGTTTAGCGTCAATACGCCATGCGAAGGTCCATCAACAAGGGCCGCGGTCAACGTGTCGCCGTCCACATCGCTGTCATTGGCCAGTACGCCAGACGCAGGGACCGTCAACTGCGTGTCCTGTGACATGTTGTAGCTGTCGTCGTTTGCAACCGGAGCGTGATTGACGTGGTTGACCGTGATGGTGACCGTTGCTGGGCCGGAGCTACCGCAAGTTGTCTGGGCGTTATACGTGAAGCTGTCCGTACCAGAAAACAGGCTGTTCGGAGTGTAAGCGAACGACCCGTCGGCGTTTAACGTAAGGTTGCCGTGCGTCGGACCGCTGGCAAGCACCGCTGTCAGCGGATCTCCGCCAGGATTTGCATCGTTGCCAAGTACCCCCGCAGCGCTGACATTGAGGGGCACATCTTCGTCGGTCGCATAGCTGTCATCCGTGGCGACAGGTGCGGGTTTCACGATCACGCTGGCCGCAGCCGAAACGGCCGGGGAACCGCATGCCCCGGTGACGGTAACATTGTAGGAGCCGGCATCCGCCCCGCCGGCGGACGCGATGCTGTAGGTGCTAGCGGTTGCGCCGGAAATGTCGTTACCGTCCTTTTGCCACTGATACGTTAGCGAGGTGCCGCTCGCCGAGGCCGACAACGTCACGGACGCGCCAGTGCAGACCGTGACGCCTGACGGATCGGCGGTGATCATCGTGGGCAAATTTACGGTCAACGTCGCAACGGAAGAAGTCGTACCACCGCAGGTGCCGCTGACCACCACGTCGTAACCACCCGCGTTGGTCGCGGAAACGGAGGCAATCTCAAAGAGGCTGTTCGTCGCGCCGCCAATGTCCGCGCCGTCCTTGCGCCATTGGTAGGTGAGCGACTCGCCGCTGGCCTCGACAAGGAACGCCGCCAAATCACCCGGGCACGCGGTGTCGTCGGCGGGATTGGAAGTGATTACGGCCCCGCCAACAGTTAATGTCGCGGGCGATGACGTCACGGTGCCGCAAAGATTGCTGATGACGACGTCATAAGAACCCGAATCGTTCCCACTGAGCGAGTTCAACGTGAGTGTGTCGCTATTGGCGCCGCTGATGCCCACGCCGTTCTTGCGCCACTGATACTGCAAGGTCGCGCTGCCGTTGGCGGCAACCAAGAGAGTCACCGAGTCACCCGCGCAGGCCGCGGAGTCCGAAGGTCCGGCCGCGATCGACGGCGGAATGCAGTTCGAGGTGACGATGGTGGTGACAGACGAAAGGTTGTCGGCTGGATTCGCATCATTCTGGGAGCCGCCGATGGAAGCGTTGTTTTGGAACGTGAACCCGGTGGTGACCAGATTCGTCACCACGACCTGGTAGGTAACGATGCCGCTGGCGCCGCGCGCGAGATCGCCAAGGTCCCACGTGACGGTGTTGCCGAGCGTCGAGCACCCGGCTGAGCAGCTTACGAACGTGACCTGATCCGGCAGGAAATCCGTGATCTGGACGCCGGTGGCCGTGGAGCCACTGAGTTTGTTCTGATAGCTGATACTGTAGTTGATGACCTGGCCGGGATTCGCATTCGTCGGGCCGGTCTTGACGATGGAGAGGTCGGGATTGCCGGCGTTCGCTGCCGGTGCATGGATTTTGAGTGATCCGAGCGAAGGTGTTCCGCCGATCATGAGCGAGCTGCCGCCAAAAAGATGCGCGCCCGATGCCAATCGCCCGCTGAACTGGACGAAACCCGGCGTATTGTCCGTCAGGTTGATGACGAACGTGTACGACCACATATTTTGCCCCGATGGAGTGTTTGCCGTCGGGCCAGACGTGATCACAACGTTCGGTGACGCCGTGAAGTTATAAAGGTTTTCAATGCCCAGATGCGGAGTGCCGGCGGTCGACTTGGTGTGATCGAACTGGACCGTAATCGTCTGGTTGCTGACTGAACCGCCCGTCATGAATACCCGCATTGGGATGAAATCCAATTCAGCCCAACCGCTAAGATTGCCCGTAATCCAGTTGGTGCTGCCGAATGATTGTCCCTGTATTTGGGCAGTGAAAGCAGCCTGTGCGGTATTGGCCGCAAAAGACGCCACGGCTATCAGCGCGAGCGCGAGGCGTCGAAGTGATGTTGAACGAACAAACGAGACACCGACAGTGCGTAATGTATGCATACCCTATTTTCCCTAAATACCCCGAATTCCCTGTTCCCCTAATACCCGCTATGCGGTCGACTCCCCTTTAGCTGCCCGCGTGCCCAGATTCAGACGTTTCCCGCGTGCCAACGCAAGTCGTCTCGTGTGAGGGAGTTGGAACATGGGTTCCAAAAGGTTGCCATGTAAACACGGCACATGATGTGTTCAGAAATCCGAACATGATGTGTAAGATTTTACGCCCACTTGGACACTTGAGCCTGTGAGAATGAACACGACCCCCGAAGATAGGATCGAAATGTCTTCGGGGTCATGACAGCGATTGCAGAAAGCGGACTTTGTTGTCGTATGCAACCGATGCGAAGTAAGGACCGTCGTTACGCTCTCCCCGCTCTTGTCTTTTGCGCGCACGCCACATACATTTCCGCCTATGTCCGAAACGGCTGGCGCTACTGCGGCGAAGTCGTGGAAATCATCCCTGGGCGGCGCAGCGGTCATCATTCTGCTGACGATGCTGACGTATCTGCCGGTAATGCGAGGGGGCTTTTTTTGGGATGACTATGTTCTCGTCACCGATAACCAAATGGTCAAGGCCCCGGGCGGACTCTATCGCTTCTGGTTCACGACCGAAGCGCCAGATTACTATCCGCTGACATCGAGTTTGTTATGGCTGGAGTGGCGCGCGTGGGGCAACAACGCGCCGGGCTACCATCTGATCAACGTGCTGTTGCATGCCGTCAGCGCCGTGCTGGTGTGGCTGGTGCTGCGGCGGCTGAGGATTCCGGCCGCATGGTTGACGGCGCTCATCTTCGCCGTGCATCCGGTGAACGTGGCCACGGCCGGCTGGATCAGCGAGCAGAAGAGCACGCTGTCGATGTTGTTCTACGCCACCGCCGTCCTTCTTTACCTCGAATTCGACGAAGAACGCCACTGGCGCTGGTATGCGCTATCACTGGCCGCGTTCCTGTTGGCGTTGCTCAGTAAATCGGCGGTCGTAATGTTGCCGGTGGTCCTGCTGGCTTGCGTGTGGTGGAGACACGGTCAGGTGCAGCGGCGGGATGTTGCCTACAGCCTGCCGTTCTCTGCCCTCTCGTTGGTCGCCGGGGTGTCGACCGTCTGGTTCCAGTACGGCAACTCCATGCAATGGCGAACGATTCGAGCGGCCACCTCCGCCGGCCGGCTGGCCGCAGCGGGATGGCCACCCTGGTTCTACCTTCTCAAGGCTGTGCTACCGTTCCACCTGATGGTGGTTTATCCGAAATGGGAAATCGACCCGGGCCGATTCGTCTCATGGCTGCCCGGCGGCCTCTTGATCGTGTGTTTCATTGTCTTCTGGTGGAAGCGGAAGTCGTGGGGTCGGGCCGCATTATTCGGGATCGGATATTTCACCGTAACGCTGTTCCCGGTCCTGGGGTTCTTCGATCAGGCTTTCTATCGCTTCTCATTGGTCGCCGACCACTGGCAGTACTATTCCATCGTCGGCGTGATCGCCCTGGGTGTCGCCGCCGGGGAAAGAATTTGCGGAAAAATCGCTGGTGGAGACAGTACTTTCGTCAAGGCAGTGGCGAGCGTTGTGTTGCTGACGGCGCTGACGGCCACCACGTGGACGCGGGCTTCCCTCTATGCCGATCCGAATGCCCTCTGGCGAGACACAATCGCGAAGAATCCGAATGCGCGAGCCGTGCTCTTCAACCCGTAGCGCCATCCGACACGAAATTCAAAACACTCGATCGCGTTGGAGAAAACGTTCTGGCGACCCTCGTGATTTCCAAATTGGGTTTAGGGCACGAGCCGGACGCGGTAGTAGCGGGCGGGCGTATTTGTCGCGCCGCCGATATCCAGGTAATTCGTAGCGGTGCCCACCGTATTGGTCACGCTGAAGATGTCTGTGAAGCCGTTCGTGGCATAGCCACCGCCCGGATCGCCACTGGTCTCCTGCAAGGCGTTCGTCTTGCCCGTCCCCATCGTCCAGTTAACCAGAATGTCCGCGCCCTGCCTCGTGATCGAGGTAATGCGCAAGGCAGACACATTATTGGTTGGATCCGTGCCGGTGATGAACTCCGCCAGATTATTCTGGCCATCGCCATCGGCATCAACGCTGGGCGCCGCCGCCGGATTGGTCGTGCTGCCAAAGTACTGAATCTGCCAGGCTTGGAATGCCGTCAATGCCGTCACATAGCCAGCCTTGATGTTGGTGCTGACTCCACCAGAACCGGTGGCGACCAGCGCCACGTCGTAGGTGCCCGCAGCATACGTGTGGACGACGCTGTTGGTCGTAATATTGGTCGTGCTACTGTCACCGAAATCCCAGAACCAGTTGCTGACCGTGCCGGTGGAATTGTCGTTGAATGTGACCGTCAGCGGCTCCGTGCCGGTGGTCGGGCTGCCGGTGAAGTCGGCCAGGGGCGGAGGATTCGTAACCGTTGCACAACAAAACACATCTTGAATCGACACGGAGTCCACGTACCAACCACTACCAATCGTGCTCGCACCCGCTGTCACACTGCCCTGAACATTTAAGTTGTCGATGCGCCACGTCCCTCCAGAGGCGCCGGCCTTGTAACCGTAAAGTCGGAAGTAGATCGTGCCCGTCAAATTGGAGAGCGTCAGCGGGAAACTGTTTGCGCCCGAGGCAATCACCGTATGGGCTGTTTGCGCGGTACTGGTGTAAATCCCGGACGAAAAATTCGCGATTTGACTGATTTGCACCGTGAAGTTTGTCGGGCCGGTACCGGAACG
This sequence comes from Verrucomicrobiia bacterium, assembly GCA_035577545.1. NCBI lineage: Bacteria > Pseudomonadati > Verrucomicrobiota > Verrucomicrobiia > Verrucomicrobiia bacterium. The sequence goes on along the minus strand of DATLVI010000042.1, from coordinate 5,090 downwards.
CTGATCATCGAAGCTGAGGCTCGACAAGCTGGCCACGGAACCATTGGTCACCACAAGCGAGAATGTAAAGCAGCTCGTATTCGTCGCCGGCGGTCCCGCCGAAGTCGAAAACCCGCTTGTGGCAATTGCCTGACCGGTACCGGGATTACCGCCGAAGTACTGGATGGAGCCGGTATTTGAAGTCGCGACCGGGCCGGCGGCAATATTCGTCATGACCACTGTCGGATTTGGCGTGGATCCGTCGAAATTCCAGTAAGCCAGCGTACCCGACGATGTCACCGACCCCGGAGTGTTACCCGCCGCGCAGCGCCAGCGCAGTTGAATGTTTTGGCCCGCCGCCGCCGCCGGCAGATTCACCACGGTCGTGGCAAAAGCGCCGGAACTTCCGCTCCACGCCTGCCGCCCGGCCAAAGGGTTGCTGAAGTCGCCGCTGAGTGTCGTGTTATAGCCACCGCTTATAAACGAGCCCCCGGCCGCAACAACATCTGTGTATGAGCCGCCGCCGATCGCGATCTCAAGGACGCCGCCGTCATAGCCAATCGAGCTGTTCGTTGTGCTCACAGCCAGGCTGTAGTTTTGCCGGAACGTCAGCCGTGCCACGCTGCTGTTGATCGCAATCGCAGGCGTGTCGAGTTCATTGACGCCCACGCTGCTGGGATCGGGCGAAAACGCTGCGTTGGGCGCCGTATCCGCCGTCGCAGTGGACGTTACCCAATTGGATTGCGCGCCGGAGGACGATGTTGCCCAGCTGCCCGGCAATGCCGGCGTCGCGACGGAGTCAAAGTTCTGCGTAAAAACGGCGGTGGTCAGGCCAACCGGGATGGCGTAACTGATCGTGCCGAGGTTTGCCACCCCGTCTTGCAGCGCGAGAATCGCGGTGATCGCGCCACCGCACGTGCCGCCGGCGGTGAAGCTAAAGGATTGGGATACCGGCGTGCCATTGGTCGAGATGACACCGTACGTTTGGGGACTGCTTGGCAAATTCACGTCGTCGGTTCCCAGTAGCGTTGCCACCAGGTTGGTCGTATTGGCGGTGCCGGTGTTTTTAACGGCAAGATTGAGAGTCACCGTCTCGCCCGGATCCACCACGCCGTTACTCGGCACGCAGCTCTCCGCGTTTAACGTCCAGCCGTTGGTGACAATCACGGGGAACGTGCTTTCGACGGTGAGGCTTACCGAACGTGTGGTGCTACCGGCTCCGTTCGTGGTGTTCGTGAAAACGACCGTGTCCGAATAACTACCGGCGGACAGGCTGCTGGCATTGGCGTTGATCGACACGGTGATGGTGTCATTCGAGCCGGGCGCGAGTGTACCGTTTGTGGATGAAAGCGTCACCCAACTGCCGCTTTTGCTGGCGGTCCAGGTGAGGTTGGAGTTGCCGGAGTTGCTCAGGTTATAAATCTGATTCGTGGGGCTGAACGGGCCACCCACGTGGCCCAAACTGGACAAACCGCCCGCTGGAGTCACTGCCAGCAAAGCCCCCGATGCGAGTTGTACGGATACTAAAAAGTCCTTAATGACAGGCATATGCTGCATCCCACTAACGTGAGAATCGCCCGATTGAACCGGGGGAACGTCGCTCAGCGGTAAATAAACATTCGAGTCAAACACCAGGCCATTCGGAAACGTGTTGGAAGGCAACACCACTGACGTGAGCGTGTTCGTCATCGCGAAGCTCGGCAACAAGTAGTCATGAGGTTTGGTGCGCGTTTCGCTCGTATTAGGGTTACCGCCGGACACGGCGTCAGTTGGGATCGGTGAATCGCTCAAGAACGTAAGGAATGTGCCATAGCCGGGCTCGTTGCTGGTGTTGCGGGATCCGAAGTTCGTGTCACCGGCCACGATGATCCAGGCGTTGGACGGAAAGTTGGCCTGGATGAGCGCCTTCAGGTTGGCGGCTTCCGTGGCGCGCGCACCGGCGGAGCTCGTGAGCAAATGGATGCTGACGATATAAAGATCGTTCGTACCGGGGAGGTGGATTTGCGCCCAGGCGAAACCACGGTTGCCTACTTGCGTGTCGACCCACGAGCCCGACGCCACGATTGGATAACGACTGATGATTCCGTTGGGGATGTCGCCGCTGGCCGTGTACGGTTCGCGGAAATAGACAAAGCTGGTGCCGAAGGTGTTGTCGATCATCTCCCGAAACGCCGCCGGCGTATCAATGCCGTTGGTCGTCACGCTGGCGTAGTTGAATTCCTGGATCGCGACGATGTCCGGCTTCAACCCTTGGAAGATGTCCAAACCCGCTGTCTCATAACGCTGGTTATTACCGGAGGTTATGTTGGCGTCCATCACACGGACCACCAGGTTGGACTGGGCTACGGCCGTGATTGTGAAAAAACAAGGAATCGCCAGTACGATCCAGATGCTACAGTATCTTGCTAATCTCATATACAGCCGACGTGGGCATACAAACTGTCAAGTTTTTTTACCACAGATCCGCGTCACCCACAAGCCTTTTCCACATTGGCTTTCAGAATACATGCATCCCTCATGCCCGAAGCATGGCAAGAACCAACTTCGTGTGCTTGAACTCGCTGTTTTCTTGGTGAAACCAGCAATTCCAGAAGTTTGGCGACCCCAGCGGGATTCGAACCCGCGTTACCGCCGTGAAAGGGCGATGTCCTGGGCCGGGCTAGACGATGGGGTCGCCGGAAAATATGCCGCGCAGGCGGCCCGAATATAGCGGAACTAACACGAATCGCAATGCGGAAGTTTACCCCGGAGATCTTCGAAGGCTGCCGATCACACCTGCAGGATTTCTTTCTCCTTGTGGCTCAGAACGGTGTCGATCTCCTTGATGTATTCGTCGGTCTTGTTCTGAATTTCTTTCTCCGCGTGCTTGAGCTCGTCCTCCGTGATTTCCCCGTCCTTCTGCAGTTTCTTGACCTGATCGTGCGCATGCCGGCGCTCGTTGCGGATGGCGATGCGCCCTTCCTCGGCCATTTTCTTGCAGACCTTGTCCAATTCGAGGCGGCGTTCCTGGTCGAGTTCCGGTATCGGGATGCGGAGGATTTTGCCGTCAATGCGCGGCGTGATGCCCAGCTCGGACTTCATCAGGGCCTTCTCCACGGCCTGCACGAGGCTGACGTCCCAGGGTTGAATAACAATGAGCCGCGGTTCGGGCGTGGAAATGCCCGCCAATTCGCGCAACCGCATGTTCGAGCCATACGCCTCGACCTGGATATTCTCCACGAGGGATGTTGACGCCTTGCCCGTGCGGACGGTGGCGAATTCGCTATGAACGAATTCGAGCGTCTTCATCATTTTTTCTTCCATCGTGTCGAGGACTTCTTGCAAGGTCATGCCCGAGAGATTAGAAATTCTGGACGGAGATGTCAACACGCCAACCATGAACCGAGAACCGACAACCTTGCTGATCGATGCCGATGACACGCTTTGGGAGAACAATATTTACTTCGAGCGGGTCATGGCCGAGTTTATCACGACCCTGGGGCAACGCGGCCACAGCGCCACCCATGTCGAACAACTGCTCTGGCAACGCGAGCAGCACAATATCCGGACAATCGGCTACGGCACGAAAGGGTTCTGCCAGTCGCTCCGTGAAACCATCCACCAACTCGACGCGGACGACCTTGCCTCGTGGGTCCGCGAGAAGGAAGCATGGATCCTTCATCACCCGATTGATTTGATGCCGGGTGTGCGAGAGGCCCTTCCTTTGCTGCGCGCCGAAAACCAGCTCGTCGTGTTAACTAAGGGCCGTGCTGACGAGCAGCTTCCCAAGCTTGAACGCTCCGGTCTCGTGCCGTTCTTTCACGCCGTGGAAGTGGTTGCGGAGAAGAACCTGGAAACCTACCGCAACATGATTACGAAATATGCTCTCGCGCCCGAGGCGGCCTGGATGATTGGCAACTCACCGCGTTCCGACATCAACCCCGCCAAAGCTGCCGGGTTGGGTACCGTCTTCATCCCCTACCACACGACGTGGCAACACGAGCTCGAGGAGATCGCGCCGGATGGCAAAACACTCATGTTGGAGAACTTCGGCCAACTCGCCGAGCATTTCGCGGGGAAGTCAGGCTAAGAGATCGCAAAACACCGCCGGTGGACGATCACTCGGTGACGAGCGTGCCGATGGCTTCGCCGAGGAGGACGCGCTTGATGTTGCCGCGTTTGAAGAGGTTGAACACGACGATCGGGATCTTGTTGTCCATGCAGAGGGAGAACGCCGTGGAGTCCATCACATTCAGACGTCCCTTCAGGGCATCCATGTAATTGAGCTTATCGTACTTCGTCGCGCTCGGGTCCTTTTTCGGGTCGGCCGTGTAGACGCCTTCGACCTTCGTCGCCTTGAGCAGGACATCCGCGCCGATCTCGCTGGCGCGCAATGCGGCCGTAGTGTCGGTAGAAAAATACGGGTTGCCTGTACCGGCGGCGAAAATGACCACGCGGCCTTTCTCAAGATGTCGCATTGCGCGACGACGGATGAAGGGTTCAGCCACGGCGCGCATCTCGATGGCGGACTGCACGCGGGTGTGGACGCCGTTCTTCTCCAGCGCGTCTTGAAGCGCCAGCGCGTTGATCACGGTGGCGAGCATGCCCATGTAGTCGGCGCGGGCGCGGTCCATGCCGCGCGTCGCGCCCGACATGCCGCGCCAGATGTTCCCGCCACCGACCACCACTGCGATCTCGACGCCGAGCTCCGCGCGCGTCTCGGCCACCTCTTCGGCGATGCGCTGCACGACGGCGGCGTCGATGCCGAAGTTGATGGTGCTGTCGGCGAACGCCTCACCCGACAGCTTGAGGACAACGCGGCGGTACGCGCTCTCGACCGTCGACTCGCTCATGTGATCGGACGCTAGTCCTCGCCCACCTTCACGCGGGCGAACCGCGTGAGCTTGGCGTCGCCACCGAGGCCTTCGACCAGCTTCGCGATGCTGATCTTCGGGTCCTTCACCGACGGCTGCTCGAGCAGCGTGACGTCCTTGTAGAACGCGTTGAGTCGACCCTTGACCGCGCCCTCGAGCTTGGCCTCGGGCACGCCCTCGTTGCGGCTCTTCTCCTCGATCACCGCCTGTTCGCGCGCGAGCACGTCGGCGGGCACGTCGTCGCGGGCGAGATACGCC
>DATLVI010000041.1 GCA_035577545.1 Verrucomicrobiia bacterium | reverse complement strand
GCTGAAATTGGCCGTGCCGTCGAAGGAGCCGCCGACGATGACATTGCCGGCGCTGTCCACCGCGAGGGCGTAACCAGATTCGTCACCCTGGTTATCGCCCGAGGTGGGACTGCCAAACTGTTTGGACCAGAGGCAGACGCCGGCGGGAGAGTATTTCGCTACAAAGATATCGTACCAACCCGCGCTGGTCATCGCGCCGGAGGGCGCCCCGAAATTGATCGTGTTGGCGAAATACCCGGTCACAAACACATTGCCGTTGGTATCCACCGCCACGGCCTGTCCCTGGCTTACGCCAGAGCCCGACGGCGCCACGGCCCACTGATAGGTGCCGTTGGCCGCGTACTTGGCCAACATCACGCTGGTGCCGGAAGTCCCCGAAATCGTGGCACCCCCGAAGCTGACGGACCCGCTGAAGTCCCCTGTGAGCAGGACACTGCCATCGCGTTTGTCCACGGCCACGGCGCGGCCATCGTCTTGCGAGGCTCCGCCATGGACCCAGGACCACAAGTACTTCCCGGGTGTGCTGCTGGTGGAGGTGAAGTTGGCGACCAGGTTGCGGTTGGCGGTTGCGGTAAAGCTGTAGGTCGGGGTGGAGGACACGACAGAGCCGTTCTCCGTCCAGCTGCTGAAGCTGTAGCCGGAGGCCGGGTTGGCGGTCAGGGAAACGGTCGTGCCGCTGATGAACAGGCCGTTGCCCAGGCCGGAGATCGTGCCACCGTTGGACGGGCTGGCAGTGCCGGTGATCGTGTAAATTGCCGTGAAGTTGGCCACCAGCGTCACATTCCCATTAAGTTGGAAGCTGTAGCTGGGAGAAGTGCTGACCGTTGTCCCATTCTGGGTCCAATTCACGAAGCTGTAGCCGGCATTGACCGTCGCCTGGGCGGTGACGGTGGATCCGCTCGAAAAAGTGCCATTCGGGGTGGTCGTACCGCCAGCCACGGGGCTGGCGCTGGTGGCGACCGTGTAATTGACGGCCGCCGCGTTCACCGTCAGGCTGAATGTCTTGGTGATCGTAGACCCGCCGGTGCACTGTACCGTGAAGCTCGCGGTTGTCGCCGCGGTGGGTGTGCCGCTGAGCACGCCTCCGCTGCTCAGGGTCAATCCCGCCGGCAAACTGCCCGCACTGATTGACCAGGTGTAGGGCGTCGTGCCGCCGGTGGCTGTGAACGTCCCGCTGTACGCCGTGCCCACCGTCGCCGACGGCAAGGGTGAGGCCGTTGTAATAGTCAGTGCTGCTTGTGTCGTCGCTAACACCGCCGCGCTCTGCGCCGAGGTGTTGCCAGCGTTGTCGTAGGCTGCGACAGTGAGGGAGTAGGTCGTGCTCGCCGACAGACCCCTGAGAACGGCACTGGCGGTCGTCGAAGACGCGATCACAACGCCGCTGCTATAGATGTTATAGCCGGCCAGGCCCGAGCCCCCGGAATCGGTCGAAGCGTTCCAACTCAGGCTGATCGTGCTGGAAGAAACTACGCTTGCGGTCAGTCCGGTCGGCACACTCGGGGGTGTCGTATCCGTCGCCGCCTGAGTCGTAACCGAAACCCCAGTGCTCTGCGCCGAGGTGTTGCCGGCGTTGTCATAGGCTGCCACGGTAAACGTGTAGGTCGTGCTCGGCGACAGACCGGTGGCCGAGTAGCTGGTGCTGGCTGTGGTGGTCAGCAGCACACCGTTCTTATAGATCTTGTAACCGGCCAGACCCGAACCGCCCGTATCGGTTGACGCGCTCCAACCCAGGTTGACCTGGCTGGAGGAAACCGCGCTGCCGGTCAAGCCCGTCGGTACGGTCGGGGCCGTCGTGTCCGCCGCTGCTGGCGTCGTGGCTGAAACCGTGGTGCTCTGCGGCGAGATGTTGCCGGCATTGTCATAGGCTGCCACAGTGAACGAATAGGTTGTGCTGGGCGACAGGCCCGTGACCGAGTAACTGGTGCTGGCCGTGGTGGTGAGTAGCACACCGTTCTTATAGATCTTGTAACCGGCCAAACCTGAGCCGCCGGTATCGGTGGAGGCGCTCCAACTCAGGTTGATCTGGGTGGAGGAAACCGCGCTACCGGTCAAGCCCGTCGGTACACTCGGGGCCGTCGTATCCGCCGCTGCTGGCGTCGTGGCGGAAACCGTGGTGCTCTGCGCTGAGATGTTGCCGGCGTTGTCATAGGCTGCCACAGTGAACGAATAGGTTGTACTCCCTGCCAAGCCGGTGTTGGAGTAGCTGGTGGCCGTCGTTGTGGTAATCAAAACGCCGCTGCGGTAGATCTTATAACCGGCCAGGCCCGAGCCGCCAGTATCGGTCGAGGCGCTCCAACTCAGGTTGATCTGGCTGGAGGAAATCACGCTCGGCGTCAATCCTGTCGGCACCGTCGGGGCGGTCGTGTCCACAGCCTGGGTCACTGTGTAAGTCGCAACGGTCGCCGTCCCGTTGAGAATCGTGATTGTACTGGATCGTCCCGCCGAACTGCTGTTGAGATCCACCGTATAGTTGACCGTTGAGCCGCTGACGGTTGGATGGATCCAAGTGGCCGGGGTGCTCGTCGTCCAACTGCAACCGCCCACCACGGTCACGGTGAAACTGCCGGAACCGCCGGTCGAGGCAATCGTTGGGCTGCTGGTGGCGGACAGCGTGTAAGTACAGGGGATGTCGACGACGACATTGACTGGAGTAGAAGCCGATGTGCCGCCGACGCTGTCATACGCCTTCGTGGTCCAAGTGTGCGAGCCGTTATTAGCTGCCGTGATCGGCCAGTTTAGCGTGTACGGACTGGTTGTGACGGTGCCCATAAGTGCCCCGCCGTCATAAAACTCCGTCTTGGTGATCGCGGCATTGTCGGTTTGATTGATGGACGCGGTCGCTGAAATCGTTTGCGCAGAAGTGTAAGTACTGCCGGAGGTCGGGCTCACAATGGCAACACTGGGTGTGATGACGCTGATCGACGAAGAAGTATAGCGTGCCTTGGTCGCCGCCACTGAACTGACCTGGTAGTAGTACGTAGCCCCGGGCGTGACAGCCGTGTCGGTATAGCTCGTCGCGCTCGCCGCCAACGTCGCTATGTCGACATAGCCGGATGTCGCTTGCAGGCTGCGGCTGACGACGACGTTTTTCTCGCTGGTCGAGTTATCGGTCCACGCGAGAGAAACCTGCTGAAAAGACTTGCTCGTGACGCTGAGGTTCGTCGGGGACGTGGTGGCCGCCGACGCGCTCACAACGAACATCCCGGTTAGACAGAATGCGAGAAACCACCTGGCGGCAGTAGATGTGAATGCCGACGGAAGATCGGGCTCGCAAGAACCATAAATGGAGCGTTCAGAAACTCTAAACGACTTGGGCGACTTCGTTTGCAACTGGTGTAACTCCCTCTTCACTGCAACGGCGCTTCAACGCACGCAACGTGGCGGCGATTTGGCCGAGCTGGGCTTGCTCCGTCAGGGCGAGGAGTTCCCGCGCGGCCCGGTTCAACTGCTGGGTTTCGCATGGCCTCATGACCACGACATCGACTCCGTGCACGGCCGCCCGCAGCCGGGCATCGGCATCCGCGGTAGTGGCCATGACCGGCAAGTGAGGTTGACTGGTGTTCAACTGTTCCGCGAGCTGCCAGCCATCTCCGTTCGGCAAATCCAAATCAACCACCACCAGGTCGGGCCGGCGACCAAACCGCAAAGCTTGCGCCTGTTCAGTGTTGCCGGCGGTTATCAACTCGTAGCCGTCGGCGGCAAGAGTGTCCGCGAACGAGTTCCACGCCGGGCTTGCGTCGGTTACCAACAGAATTCTCTTTTGCTCTGGCATTGGGTTCATTGTATGATGTGGCTGAGGTTGAGCGCTTGCTTAGCAGCCAGCATGCCCATTGAGAAAAGATGCATTTTCGCCCATGAAACTGACGATTCTGCCTGATGGGAACAGGGAAAATGGCAATTGGGTTTGCACTTGTGGCAAAGTTTTTGTCAGTTTTTCGCGTTTCGCCCTCATCCGGCGTTTATCATTCGCATCCTTGCAAGCCAGTATTTTGCTTGGCTTGGTGGTAACCATCTGATGACGTTTTCCCGCAAAAACCGTTTGATCTTGCTGAGTGCGGTCACCTTGGCGGTGCTCGTGTTCGGGGTTCAGGCAGTCTATCGTCTCTTCACCACGCGCCGCAGCGCGATCGACGAACTAATCTGGCTGGAGCAAATGCAAGCGGAGTTCGCCTTGATCGCGTCCAACGTTCCACCGGCGCTCGCCGAGTTGAATACGGACTGCCTTGCCTTCGCGGCGGACAAAGACCGGTCCGCATTGGCCCGCTTTCAAGGACAGAGTCGGCAACTTGCCGAATGGATCGAACACCGTCGTGCCGTCGCGCCGCGGATGAAAATCGTCGTGTCCCACCCCTTCGAATTCACGGCAGATGTCGGGCACCGCTACGATGAAATCCACGACTTCTACCAGCAGTATTTGTCCGCTGCGGGTGGATTGACCAACACAGTCGCGCGGTCCGTCGATCTTGAGCAACGCCTGAAAGCCTACCAGCCCGTCGAGCAGAGCACATTGCAACTCCTGACGGCCGCCAGCGAGGCGGGTGCGGACGCGCACGCAATCAGCCTCTTCATGCATGGGTCGCAGCAATGGTTTCCGCGATTGCGTTCCGTTGCGGCAGCGGTCGTGCTGTTGGCCACCTTGAGTGGTCTGTGTCTCCTGCTAATCCTGGAGGTGTACCGGGCCGTCATTCGACCGCTACGGAAAGAACTTGTCGAGAGCGTAAGCACGATCGAGCAGCAGCAGCAGCTTGCCCTCCGCGGCGAACATGCAGCCGCCGTAGCCCACGAAATCAAGAATCCGTTGACCGCGATCAGCGTGCGGCTCCACACCTTGCAGCGTGCCCTGCTGGAAGGCAGCGCCGAACACGAGGACGCGCTCGTCATTCGCGACGAGATTAACCGGCTCAATCGCATCGTCGGCGATTTCCTGCAACTCGCCCGACCGGCGGAGCCGGAGCTGGTCACGGTGTCGGCTGCCACCGCGCTGCAGGAAGTCCGCGACCTGTTCGCCCCGCAATTCACCCGGCAGGCCATCAACCTGAAGCTCGACGCAGTGACGGACGCCCGTTTTCGCGCGGATCCGCATCAGATCAAGCAGGTCCTCATCAACCTCGTCAAGAATGCCGGCGAGAGCATCGGGCGCAACGGGACCGTCACCCTGCGCGCCCGCAAAGCTACTGAAACGTTGAAGGGAAGGCCAACCGGCGTGGTGGTTCTGGAGGTCCAGGACGACGGCCGCGGCATTACTCCAAAAATGCAGGAGCGCCTCTTCGAACCATTCTTTAGCACCAAGGAGGACGGCACGGGACTGGGTTTGCCGATTGCGTGGCGGATCGTGGATAAACATGGTGGCGTGCTGGATTTCCGAACCACCGAAAATCAGGGCAGCATCTTTCGCATCGTGCTACCCTGCTGCGAGGAAGGCTAACGATGCCCAAAGTTCTCATCATCGAAGATGACAAAGTGATGGCCGCCACGCTGAAGCGCTTCCTCGAAGCGGAAGCGTTCGAGGGCGTGGAAGACTACGTTGTCGACCTGGTTGACCAGGCCGATGTGGGCCTGGCGCGCGCGCGCAGCGAATCTTTCGATATCGTCATCACCGACCTGCATCTTCAGGGCGATTTCGGGTCCACCGACGGCCTGCGAATCATCAGTGAACTGCACGCTGCCAAACCGCAACTGCCGATTATCCTGATGACCGCCGACAGCGCGACCCGGTTCGCAATCGAGGCCATCAAACTTGGCGCGTATGAATATGTGCTCAAGGAAACGCAGCAGTTTGTCGCCAACCTGCTTTCTGCCGTCACGCAAGCGGTGGATGGTTACCGGCGGATCTCCGAGCCGGTCGGTTTCGGGCACGCCACAACTGCCAGGCATGCGATTATTGGCACCAGCCGCGTGATGCAGCAGGTTTACAAGGACATCGGGCGCTTCGCAGGGTCGCCGGTCACCGTCCTCGTGCAGGGGGAAACAGGTACCGGCAAGGAGCTTGTGGCGCGTGCGTTGCAGCAACACAGCTCCCGCAAAGACCAGCCGTTCGTCACCATCAACTGCGTGGCGATTCCAGAAACGTTGCTCGAAAGCGAACTCTTCGGGCACGAGCGCGGCGCGTTTACCGGCGCGGACGTGCGACGCATCGGGCGCTTCGAGCAAGCGCATGGCGGGACGATTTTTCTCGACGAAATCGGCGATATGACGTCGGGCACGCAGGCGAAACTGCTCCGTGTCTTGCAGGAAAAGTCCATTTGCCGGCTCGGCAGCAACGAGGTCCTGCCCGTGGACATCCGCATCATCGCCGCGACGCATCGCGACCTGACGGCGGCGATCAAGGAAAACAAATTTCGGGAAGATCTCTACTACCGCCTGAACGTCGCCGCGATCCGACTGCCGCCGCTCCGCGAGCGTCCGGAAGACATTCCGGCATTGTTGAACCATTTCATCCAGCGTTTTGCCACCGAATTGGGCGCTACGGTGTGCGGGGTTCGGCCGGAAGCCATCGTCGCCCTGCAACAGCACCCGTGGCCCGGCAATGTTCGCGAATTGGAAAACGTCGTGGCCAAATTTATGTTGCTGGCGCATGGCCAGACAATCACGGCGGACATCGTTCACAGCGCGCTCGGTGAACGCCGCCAGCCTCCGCCCTCACAGGACCAAACGATCTCGCAATACGTCAGCGATCTGCTGCACCGTGCCGCACGCGGTGACATAAAAAACGTTGAAACCGCGTTGACATGGGACGTCGGGTACGAACTGTACCGGCAAGCCATCGACCTCGCCCGCGGCAATCAGGTTCGGGCGGCCAGGTGGCTCGGGGTATCGCGCCCGACGATGCGGAAGAAGCTTGCCCTTTACGGACTACTGGGCAACGAGGGAACGGGCTTGCCGGATGAATCGGGAAACCAGAAGAATCACACGGCACCTCACTCAGGGTGAGAGCGGTTTGACGAAGCCCCATTTTGCGGCGCCGGGACCTTTGGGGTGCAGCGTGACTGTTGAGGTGACCGGTTTCCACGGGTTGCCGAAGACACAGAAAAAGTAGACGTAATCGGTTGGCTGGGCGCCGGTGAATTCGACGGCCGGCACGTACAGGAATACGTCGACGCCCGATGGCTTCGGGTTGCGGTGCGGATCGATTTGCACGACGACATCGTCCCAGGATGGATCGCAGTCTGTTCCGGTTTGCGTCGCGTAATCCCAACAACTCTTGTCCAGGTCCCAGCGCTTCACGCCAATGTCACCGAGATCGGTGGTATTCCGCGCCGGCGTGGCCGCGGTAAAAATTTCAATCGTATCCAGCGAGAGAACGGCCCCTTGCACGTCCAATGCGAATTGTAGGAAGTCCGTGCCGTTCAGCGACACGACCGGCACGTCCTGTACCTGTACGATCTTCTTGCGATTGTAGTCGCCGGCGATCCCGGTGGCGTTGATCTGCAAGAACGGTACGAAGCGTCCGTTGGTCACCGTCGCGCTCGACACCCACTGGAGGATGGCCCCGTGAACTTCCGCGATGTCGTTGTTGATGAGGTCGACCTCGACGACGCCCGCACGTCCGGCCGACGGTAAGATGAACGCCAACGCCACCAGCAAACGCTGCCACCGGGCAGCGCCGCACACTGTTCGCACAATACTCGCCTTCACTTGGCTAAACGAACTAGCACCGTGTGTGCCACAAAATTACTGGCCTGCATGGCAATTATTGCAAGCTGCTTGGGTGGAAAGACAAGCCTACGAATGGGGGAGCCGCGGCCTTGATCGAGATGGCGCCGCGCGCAGCAATGCTGAGAAACATCGCTTGCAAGAATGCTGGAAAGCAGTATCGGTCGACTCAATCATGCGTCGCCGAGATTGAAAAATTGAGCGACTCAGACGACACTGGGAGGCACGTTTGTCCGCGCCGTTTCGCCGCGGGCTTGGCGAACATTGGAGACGAATGAAACGAGAAACCCTGGCATTGGCAATCTGGCTCGGTCTGGCGGTCGCCCATGGACGGGCAGAAGGCAAGCCGCATATTGAGTTCGACAAGACGGTCTACGATTTCGGCGCCAGCTCGGAAGGAGCGTCGATCACGGGTAAATTCTCGTTCCGAAACGCAGGAGATGGCGTTCTGAATGTGCAAAAACCCGATCCTTCGTGTGGTTGCACGGTTGCCCAGGTGCAGCCGGATACATTGCCCCCCGGCGCGAAGGGTGAGCTGGTCTTTACGTTGGATCTGACCAATGCCCGCGGCGCCGTCGAGAAACACATCACGGTCCCGAGCAACGACCCCGCATTTCCGGAGCTGCTTTTAACAATCAAGGGGCAGGCCAAGGCGTTGTACGATTTCGACCCGCCGATGATATTTCTTGATGGGGTTGCCGCTGGCCAAACGTCCCGCGCGGCTGTGAACGTCAAGCGTCTCGACGGCAAGAAACTCACGATCACAAAAGTCGAACCCGGCACAGAGACACTCAAGGTGGTAATCGACAAGGAAGACGCTTTGCATCCGCAGGCAGCCCGGTTTGGCGTCGAAGTCGCCGGCACCGGCGTGTCGGGAGATTTCTCCGACATTCTCAGCGTGTACACGGATGATCCGGCGAAACCTGCGTTCCTTGTCCCCGCGGCCGGGCGATTTCTCAGTTCGATCGTCCTTGCACCCCAGGCTGTGGATTGGACCATACCAGACGCCACTCACTGGCCCGCGTCGACCTCGAAAGAAGCTGTCATCCAAAAGATTATTGTCACCTCAAACCGGTCCGACAAGCCATTGGAACTGGGGGACATCGCCAGCACGTTGGAAGATTTGCTTGTGAAAGTAACGGAGCTTGAAAAAGGCCGCAAGTTTGAGGTGACGTTGAAGCTGGACAACCCTCTCAAGGAGTCAACGCGCGGCCGGCTCACGTTTGAGACAAATTATCCGGAACAACCATCCCTCGAGGTTCCGCTAACGATCAGAGTAGCCGCTCCCTGACACGCCGGCTGTGCGTGTCATCCGGTGCGCCCAATCAATATATTGATCGCGATTGACCCGCGCCGCAGAACCGGTTAGAACACTGCGGCGATTGTCTGATCGCAAGATGGCTATTCGCCCTTAAATCGTTATATTTGCCTGGCAGAATCAGATGTGGAGAGGTACCGAAGTGGCCAAACGGGGCAGACTGTAAATCTGCTGGCTTACGCCTTCGGTGGTTCGAATCCACCCCTCTCCACCATTTTTTTCAGCCGCCACCGCCAAAGGCTGGTTGAAAAGAAACCCCGCTTAAGTCAGAGTGCAGCATGCGATTCGCCTCGGCGCTGACAACCAAAACGGATTGGGCAGAAGCTGCGGAGGACCTGGGCCGCCAGGTCGCCACGCAACTCGGCCCCGCCAAGACCGAACTGGCGGTGCTTTTCGCCCACCCAAAGTTTGTGCCCCAAATCAACGGCCTCGTCGAGGCGGTGCAAAAGGCGGTGGGAGCCCGACATTTGGTTGGCTGTACCGGAGCGGGAATCATTGGAGTCGATCAAGAGGTTGAACAGCAGCCGGCGATTTCGTTGCTGGTAGGGGAGTTGCCCGGCGTCGAAGTCGCGCCGTTCCACCTGGACGAGAAAAACCTGGAGGAATCGACCGGCCCGGACTTCTGGCATTTCCAGCTTGAACTTGAACCCGATGCATCGCCCCAGTTTCTCATGTTCGTCGACCCGTTCACGACGCATGCGGTCCAGCTTGTCGATGCGTTGACGGAAGCTTATCCGCGAGCGCCGATCATCGGCGGACTGGCCAGCGGTGCACACCAGGCTGGCGAGAATCGGCTGTTTCTTGATGGCAAGGTTTATGAGGATGGGGCAGTGGGCGTCGGTCTGACCGGCAAAATCGCGTTGCGAACGGTTGTCTCGCAGGGTTGTCGGCCGATCGGCCAACCGTTGGTGGTGACGCGCGCCGAAAAGAACGTGGTGTTCGAGCTCGGCGGACGGCCGCCGATGAAGATTTTGCAGGAGATGCTGCCGCAGTTGCCCTCGAAGGATCGGCAATTAGCGCGCTCGGGCCTGTTGTTTCTGGGCCGCGTGATCAACGAGTACCAGGAGGAATACGGTCGCGGCGATTTCCTGATTCGCAACCTCATCGAGAGCGATCGAGAGTCGGGCGCCCTGGCTGTGGCCGATTTGATGCGAACGGGCCAGACCGTGCAGTTTCAAGTCCGGGACGGCGAGACAGCGGACGAGGATTTGCGACAGTTGCTGCAACAGGAACAGCGCTTACTGGTGGGGAAGCCGGCGCGCGCCGCGCTGCTCTTTACCTGTCTCGGACGCGGCGAGGGCATGTATGGCTCGGCGCATCACGACGTCCGCGCGGTGCAGCAAAGTCTTGGGCCACTGCCGGTTGCGGGGTTCTTCTGCAATGGTGAAATTGGCCCGGTCGGCCAGCGCGCCTTCGTCCATGGTTTCACCAGCGTGCTTGGGCTCTTCACAGAGCCTGCGCCGTAGGGGTGGCCCCGGGCAGAAAACGAAACGCCCCGGCGTCGCAATGCCAGCCGGGGCGTTTCCCATGATCCCGCAGGCCGGGATCAAACCGCCTGTGCCAAAGCTCCTTCCACGGCCTTCACCAACTTCTTGCGGTCGACCGGGGTGGGAAAATAGTCAACAACGCCTTCGCTCAAAGCCTGCGCGTATCCATTCCAATCGCCGTCACGTGTGACGACGAGCAGGGGCAGATCTTTGCGGCTCAATCGCGCCGCGTGCACCAACTCCATCCCGCGCCGGCCACGCATGGCCTCCTGGATAATGACGAAGTTGTATTGCTTCGCCCAGTCTTCCACCGTGCTGAAAGCGCGTTCAGGATCGCTGATGGTGGTGACGGAATAACCCTGGGCACTCAAGACATCCTGGACAACCTGCTGATCTTTCGGACAGTCTTCGATTAGGAGAACAGTACCGTGCTTCAAAATATTCCTCCTCTCTCCCCCAACAACTCGCCTCCCCAACACTAGGACTGAATCGCGCGATGTCAATCGCAATTCCGGAAATTCTGAATCTCACCGATCATTGAGCGACCGGCACTCTCTTTCACGGCCATTGTCCGCACACTGGATTCTGCCGTTGCACTCCGTCTGCCGCAAGTGGAAGACGGACCGATCCGGTCCCACTGTTCTCATCTTCGTGCCGTTAATCGGCGTACCGCTTATTGGCAGTTGACTGTCGTCGTGCAAGTGCTGCTCGCAGTGATCGGGTTGCCGAACTGGTCCTTCGCGCAGGTGGTAACGTTGCCTGCTTGAATTTCGGCAACTTCACCACTGACCGTCAACGTATTGACCACGGATACCGGCACACAGGTCGATGGTGTGCAACGCACGCTGGAACCGGAGACGATGCTGATATCCAGGCCGCCGATGATTTCGCCATTCACCAGGCCGGGACTCAGCGCGATGTTTCGGAAAGGCGCCAACAGCGTGCCGTCAATCCTGGCAACGCAGCAACCTGTGCCGCCGCCGCCACCGGTCATCGAAACCTGCTGTCCAGTCCCGATGATGTTGTACAGCACGTGGTTTCGCGTCACGCCGCCAGCGACCTGAATTCCATCGGCACTCCCGCCGCCATTGATCGTGAACTGGCCCGTGACGTTGAAGATAAACGTCGCGCTGGACGGACCGGTGATCGTGACCACATGCCCGCCATTGATGTTGACGTTCTTGACACAAATCACGTTGAGGCCGGCAACTCCGGTGATCGTACCCTGGCTCAAGGTGTTGATGGTCTGCGTGCAAGGCTGGTTCTTGGCGGAGTTATACGTACTTAGCGCCGCGTTAATCTCCGGCGTTAAGTCCACGTTTTGGAGCACGGAGCCGATGGACCCGGAACCGCTCTTCGAGAACGTCGCCCCCGGAGCCAGACGGATATTACCGTTCACGTACTCACTGCCCGTCAGCGAAAGCTTGCTGTTGGGCCCGATGCTAATGTCCCCGAGAATACCACCGGCGGGCCCCGTGATAGAAACCGAATGGCCGCCGCCCAACTGCAGCACCGTGGTGTCCGCCGCCTGTCCCAGTATCGGGTTGGCGCAGTCGCTGGCGCTACCGCTGCCCGCACCGCAATCGACAGTGACCGTGCACAGCGTCAGGTTGGTGGAGTCGCCCGCGCCAAGGTTGAACGGCAACGGTAAGACGCAGCCGTTGCTCGATAAGCTTGGATCGCTGATCGTGACCTTGGTCAGGTCCGCTTCACCCGTATTCGTTACGAGCACGCTATAAGTGACCGGATGCGGACCGCTGCCGCAGTCGAACGCCGATGGCGCCGCCGTCTTTGTGCAACTGATGCTGGCTTGGAGCACGAGTGCTGTCGCACTGGCGCTGGCGCTGACATTGGACAGCGTGACCACGGTCTTGCCCATGGCGGTCACCACATTCGTCGTGTCATGGCCCAATTCCGTCATGAATGTGAAGTTCGTGGTCGCGCCAGTTGGGAACGATGGAATGGTTCCCAATACTCCGAAAACGGTGTCCGTGATGACGACACCCGTGAGGTTGAGTTGACCGCAGTTCAGCACGTTGATCGTGTAACAGAATGCGGAAGTCTGGGTGGCGCTCGTAAAACCGATGGCGCTGCCGCTGTACACGCCGCAAGTGTCATTGGACACCACGCAGGCGACCTGTTTGGTCACACAGATGCTCCCGGGGCAGATCACGGTGCAGGTCGTGCCGGCCTGGGCGGAAACTTGATTGCCCGTGCATTGGTCGCTGCCTTTTGCCGTCACGGTATCGCTGAGCGGCCCGCAGCCGCTGGACACATAGCTGCCGCTGTAGGTCGCCGACGCGCCAGGCGCCAGTGTCGTAGCCGACAACGAGGCCGAGACATCGCCCGCCACGCTGTCCGTAACCGTGATGCTGACCAAGGTTACGTTGCCAGTATTGGTCACCGAACCTTTGAACTTAATCGGCTGGCCAGCCGCAAACGGCCCGCCATCGCAAACCTTGGTCACAGTGATACCCGGTGCAGTGACGACCGTGCAAACGGACTTCGCGCTGCTTTGCACTGTGCCGCCGGTGCAGGCATCGGCTCCCGTTGCCACCACCGTATTGGTAAATGGCCCGCAGCCACCGCCCGAGGCGTAGCTGCCGCTGTAGGTGGCCGAGGCGCCAGGCGCCAGTGTCGTAGCCGACAACGAGGCCGAGACATCGCCCGCCACACTGTCTACAACCGTGATGCTGACCAGGGTTACGTTGCCGGTGTTGGTCACCGAACCCTTGAACTTGATCGGTTGACCAATCACAAACGGTCCGCCATCGCACGCCTTGGTCACGGTGATACCCGGTGAGGTGATGACCGTGCAGACATTCGTCGCGGTCGCCTGGATCGAATTGCCGGGGCAAATTCCTTCGGTACCGGTCGCCACCACCGCGTTGGTGAACGGTCCGCAGAGGTTCCCCGTCGGAGTGTAGCTGCCGCCGTAATTCGTCGAGGCTCCAGCCGTCAACGTCACACCGCTGAGCACAGTCCCTGCGCGATTATCCACCACGTTGACGCCTGTGAGTGTCACGCTGCCGGTGTTGGACACCGTGCCCTTGAACTTGATCGGCTGGCCGATCACAAACGGCCCGCCGTCGCACTGTTTGGTTACTGCAATTGATGCAACCAGAACCTGCGCCGTGGCGCTTGACGAACCAGAAATGGCGCTCTGATTGATCTCCTCCGTGCCCAAGACCGTAACGGTATTGGTTGTGTCAGCAGAAAGCGGAGAGGAGAGAAAAATCCTTCCGGAGCCGCCAACTGGCAGGGAGTTCCCACCAAGTGCGCCGGTCTGATTCGTAAAATCACCTGTAATATTGCCAAAAATGCTATCGGTCACGTTGGTAATGGTCAGATTATCTGTTCCGCAGTTGGTAACGGTGATGCTGTAGCAAAACGTGGGATTCTGGTTTCCGGTCTTCGCGCCGGAGGCAAAACCGCTGTAGGAAGCATTCGTGCAATTTCCATTTGCGGGCTGGCAAGCGATCTGTTTGGTCACCTTGAGGCAAGGGGTGAAAATGAAGACGAAGGTCTGGCAGGATGTGGACGTCGCCAGATTCACTCCCGGCGAAAGATTCTCAGTGCCGGCAACATCTTCTTCAACGACCAGAAAACCTTGAACTCCGTCAGCCGCATCTGCGACGGTGGTCGACGGCACATTGGTCGTGGAGGTTCCCTGGCTCGGATCGCAACCCGGAAGGGTAAACTGGTGGGGGCTCGAGAGGAGGTTCGGCTGCACCTCCGTAACGTCGCCATGAAATATCCTGAAGTGGACATTCGTTACGGTAACACCAATGTCCGTGCAACCCGGAGTGTCGCTATTTCCAGCAAGAGCCCTTAAGTCAATTGTATTGCCAACGATGGCCCTGGCAGTTTGGAAATTGTGATCCGGTCCGGCCGCTCCCGCTGCGCAACAGATGCCGCGCTGGCATTGGGCGTTGGCAACTCCTGAAAGGACCGTCGCGATGGTTGCTACGACCAGACCAAGCAGCATCCATGACCTTTGAATCGATCGACACATACCCCCTCCTTTGTTTCCCTGCGGGTCGTTTCCAAATTGCATAATCGGTTGCGAATCTCTTGCTTCATTCTATCGCGCCCCATGTCCGCCAAACACTGGCACTTGCCTCAATTCGCTCGCGCTAAATCGTACTGGCGCTGCGTCGCCATCGCGCGCCATGTGTACAACGTCCTAGCGGGGCAAACCGATAACGAAAAATGTCCGGGAAAGCGAGCTTTTTCTGCGATTGCGGCTGACAGAGTGGGGGTAATGGCACGAAGCGGGAGGATTAAACTACAGAAGCACAGAGGCTTGAGAGTGAAACGTGCGGCGTCTGACCAACCGCGTCTTTTTTTCGCCGGTCGCCCGTCGACCTTCAACGCGCGCAACCAGATGGCCGCAGATTCTGAGGGCCCGATTCGGGAAACTCTTCCCGGCAGTTCCTACTTCGAAAGCTCAGGCTTTGGACCGTCGCGATCGCTGAAGAGCAACTGGGCCACTTCAGATTGGTAGGTGTGAAACGGGTCGTTCATGACCAGTGGGTCTTTGTTCTCCACCGTAATGGAGTCCCAATTGATGATGTAGCTTCCGACCTGATCGCGCAAATGCCGGACGGCAATGCCGCGCGCCTGCGCCCGGGTGTTCTCCGGCGGATTCTGCGTGCAGAACGCGATGCGCTCGGGGGTCACCACGTGTTGCGAGCGGCCTTGCTGCGCCAGCGCGAAATATAGGCCGCGGCGCGGATCGAGGTTGTGATACTCCAGGTCGAGTGACTGCAGCCACGGATCATCCCAACCAAGGTGCTCCTGTTCGAGGAACATCTGCAGCATCCACTTCTTCGCCACCCAATCGATTTTGTCCGTCTGCGACATCGGATCGCGCTCCAGCCCGTCCAAAATCGCCTCCCACTCGCGAATCACCCAGTCGTTCTCGGGACTCACGCCGGCCAGGTAGTGCTTCGCCAGGCCCAGGAACGAATGCTGGATCTCCAGCGCCGTGCGCGTCTGGCCGTTTTCGAGCCGGACGATCCAGCGGTAATGCGGGTCGCGCGAGATATCCCGGGTGGCTTGCACGGGATCCATCAACCCCACGCGTTTCGGGAGGATGCCTTCTTCCAGTAAATCCAGGACAAGCGCCGTGGTCCCGACTTTGAGCGCCGTCGCGTACTGGCTCATGTTCGAATCACCAATGAGCAGATGGAGCCGGCGGTACCTTCGGTAATCCGCCAGCGGCTCATCCCGGGCGTTGATGATCGCCCGGTTAAACTGGACCCACTGGTAGATGTCGTTCACGATGTGGTCGGCCCGCTGCGAAATCTGGAAGTGCACCGGCTGATCGTGCCGATTGTGATCGAACTCGAAGGCGAGGGGATTGGCCTGGCCCACTCGGCCCGCCCCGGAAAAAATCTGGCGCGTGGCGAGAAACGAGAGCAACGCGGACAGCACCTGCGGCGTGAATTGCGCGTTGCGCTTCATCAGGTAATTCTCATGGCAACCGAAGGTCGCGCCCGTGTGGTGGTCGATGTTGTTTTTGACGAACGACACGCGGTCAGCGAGGCCCATGCTTTCCAGCGCGCCTTGCAGGAGAAGGTCGCCCGCATGGTCGAAGGAAACCACGTCACGCAGGCTGAGACACTCGGGCGTGGAATACTCGATATGCCCCATGTCGAGATAAAGTCGTCCGCCGTTGAGCAGAAAACCGCCGTTGCGCGGCGGTTCTTCATAGTCCCGGTAGTGCAGGTCAATCGCGCCGAGTCGCGCGACGTTGAAGAGGTGGTTCTTGACCCGGATCGGGAACGCGTCGGGCCCGCCCTGCCGGTCTTCGTTGCTCACCAGGCAGCCGTATTCGGTCTCCAGCCCGACGATGCGGTTCATAAATCCTTCAACGCGCCGCGGATTTCCTTTTCGTCGAGCAAGCGAAATTTCCTGGTGGGTGGCCGGCTGCGCTCCAGCACGGCGGCCTCCACGTGGCGGGCCT
This sequence comes from Verrucomicrobiia bacterium, assembly GCA_035577545.1. Taxonomy (NCBI): domain Bacteria; kingdom Pseudomonadati; phylum Verrucomicrobiota; class Verrucomicrobiia; species Verrucomicrobiia bacterium. The sequence continues at coordinate 156,184 of DATLVI010000041.1, read as the reverse complement.
TCAGGTATTCCTTGAGGACTTTCTCGGGTTCAATCTCACGCTTCCCGGGTTCCTCGCCCTCCTTGCTATCACTTTGCTCGGCCATCTCCATGCCGACGGCCCAGGTCTTCGCCGCGAGCTTGAGCGCGTCTTCCAACGAGCGGTGTTCATCGCCGTTGTGTTCGACAAGATAGTCCAGCATCGCTTTTTGGGCGTCGCCCGTGCCGGCCAACACATCGAACGGCTCTCGCGTCTCAATTTCACTCCGCGCGAAGGAACCGTCGTAGTCCAGCTTGACGATGGAATCCTGTTTCGGTTCGTCGCCGAGTTCCGCCAGCAGGATCTTGACAATGTGGGGCGCGCTGAACACCTGCTCGAACGCAGTCTTGAGCGCGGGGCTCATGCCGAAATTGACGAGACGGCGGAGTGAGACGTCGGCCACCGCCCGGTTGAAGCCCTCGATGTGCGCCAGGTCAATGGCCACCAGCCGCATGCGCTCGATGTCGGCAGGATGTCCCAGCGCCGCGAACGCCACGCGGTCGTACACCTCGAAAACCTTGCGGGTCTCGCGGCTGACCGTTAGCAACAGCAGGCCGTCGGCGTAGTCCAGCGCGACCACCGGGCTGCCGTGACGCAGCTGGTCCTCGATATACTCGCGCCGATTGGCAATCGCCTCGACCCAACGATAAGGTTCTTCAATCATGGCTCAGTGGCTTCATTTCGCGGAAGCTAGACCTCACTCTTGTACACGCGGCCCAGCTCGGACTCCGGAATCTCCCGGACGCCGTCCTCCGTGATGACGCGGACGATCGGAAAAATGTCGGACTTGGGATTGTAGCCGCTGGTGGCCGTGTCACTGTCGGCAGCCGTGTCGAGCACACGCAGGGCTGTGATGATGATTTCCGACTCGCTGAATTTGGCCAGCGGCTTGCCACCCCACGTATTGAGATAGTGCAGCACACTGCGCACGGCGAGCGAACCGGAACCGCTGGCGGAGTAATCCACGCCCTCGAATTGGGCGCCGAGCGCGTCGTAGAAATACACCTTGCCCCCGCCGTCTTTGCCGTTCGCAGTCTCGTACGTCGCAAAGATCGGCACGACCATGCCCACACCCTGTAATGTGAGCGGCAGGTTTTCCTTCAGCAGTTTCGACAGCGAGCGCACCTTGCCGGCCGTGCTCATTTCCTGGAGCTGGCTGCGTTCGAAATACTTGAAACTGTGTTCGAGAACCCGCGCCATTTCAAACGCGACCGCGGGCACGCCCGCGATGGCGAGAATGGACCGTTCATCGATATTGATGAGCTTCTCGGCGCGCTCGTACATGACGAGATTGCCCGCCGTGGCGCGTCGGTCGCCCGCGACGAGCACACCGTCCTTGTATTTGACGGCGAGGACCGTTGTGCCTTCGGTGGCGATGCTGCCTTTGCCCATCTCGTGCTCGAATTTGGCAGCCGCCTGGGCCAGACGGGGCGCCGCCTCATAGCCGTGGGCTTTCAGCACGCTCAGGAAATCGCCATCATGCAGGAATTGCGGAATCGGTAGGGGATGATCCATGGCGATTGCTCGCGGGGCCGGTGCGCCGACTCACTGCCCCGTGCGTTGGCGATAGCGCTTGGCCTGGTTGGGGTCGACCCGTCGCATCTTTTTCAGGAGTTCCTTGGTGTCGGGAGTTTGCGTGTCCGGGCGGCGCGGCCCGCCTTCGTCGGCTTCCTTCTTTTCCCACGGAGCGGGGGAAGTGGGTCGATTGATGCGTTCGGGAAATTGTGCGTTGGAATCGGCCATGGCCTTTATCTCCGCGTTAACTTCAAGTTACGCAGTAATGTCTCCACATCCGGCGCATTGTCAATGGCGGCATTATAGCGGCGCACGTCTTCATCGTCAAAAACATTCAGGAGTCGGACCACTGATTCATGCTCATTTTCGCCAAACGTGATCTCGTCCCATTGCACGGAACTCATCTGCTTCCCGAACTTTTCGATGCAGCGGCCGCGAAAATACGCGCGCGTATCGCGTGGCGGCTGGCGAATCGCGAAGCGGATTTCGTCGTCGGTCACAAAACGCCGCACTTGCTTCTCGCGGACCAGTTCCGCGTACAAGCCCTCGTCCTGCCTCACGTTGTGGTACTCGAGGTCGAGCGACTGGAGCCATGGATCGTCCCACCCCACTTTCTCGACCTCCACGAAGGCGTCGAGCATCCATTTCTTGGCCACCCAATCGAGCCGGTCGCGGCACAGCATCGGGTCGCGTTCCAGATCGGTCAACACCTGCTCCCACGTCGCCAGCACCCAGTCGGTTTCTTCATCCCGACCGCGCAAATGCTTGTGGGCCGCCGCCAGGTACTCGCGCTGAATGTCGATCGGCCCAATTGTCGGCCCGCCGGCCTGACGGAGCGTGGTTTTCAGGGTCGGGTCGCGCGAGACGGCCTTCAAGGCCGCAATCGGCTCGGCCAACTCAATCTGCATGGGGCACAACCGCTGTTCCAACAGGTCGAGCACCAGCGAGGTGGTGCCAATTTTCAATGCCCCGGAGATTTCGCTCATGTTCGCGTCGCCGATAATAACGTGCAGGCGGCGATACATGTCGCTGTCGGCATGCGGCTCGTCGCGGGTGTTGATGATCGGGCGGCGGTTCATCGTGTCGATGGACACGAGCACGCTGAAGAAATCCGCCCGCTGGCTGATTTGATACACATTGGCGGGCGCGCCGTCCTCGGCTTCGATGCCGACCTTGCCCGCGCCGGCGACGATCTGCCGCGTGACGAGGAACGGGGTGAGGCCGCGAATGACGAGATCGAACGGAATGTCGCGTCGCATCAAATAATTGTCGTGGCAGCCGTAGCTATGGCCGACGAAATCGGTGTTGTTCTTGTACACCTTCACGACGCCACCGGTCGTGTGCCGGTTGCGGCGGCGGACGCATTCCTCGATGATCCGCTCGCCCGCCTTGTCCTGCGCGATGATGTCGCGGAGGCGCTTGCACTCGGGGGTTGCGTACTCCGGATGGGCGTGGTCGTTGTAATAGCGCGCGCCGTTGGAGAGGACGAGGTCGCTTTTGATTTCCTGGAAGCTGAGTTTGCGGTTCTGGTCCTGGACGAAGTAACGCGCCTCGTCGAAGTCCTGCATCAATTCCGCGACGCGAAAGCCGCGCACGTCCTGGTGCGGATCTTCGAGGTCGTAATCCCACTTCAGCGCGGAATCCTGCGAGGGCGGTTCGACCTGCGTATAGCTGCGCACCAGGGCGATCGACTCGGCCACAACGTCGACGCTTTCCGATCCATCGACAGTGATTCCGTATTCGGTTTCAATGCCCAGGGTTCGTTGCATTGGCTGATTGGCGGCAACGGTGGCGCGCCGCCTCCTTGCTCGCCGCCTTAGACGACGGCACTGACTCCCTTCGACCGGGGTCCCGACAGGGGCCGGATCGGGGAAACCTTTACGACGTTTTCGGGATCGTAATCGAGCAACATCAACCAGTCCTCCGTGATGTCGGTGGGCGGGAAGATGTCGTTTTCCGCGTATTCAAGGTCCAGCGCGCGGAGCAGGTCCGCCTCGCTGATGCCCTCATCCTTGCGGGAATCGATGCTGCGTTTGATGGCCATTTCCTTGGCGCGCTCGACGATGCTGGCGATGATCGCGCCGCTGATGAGGTCGCCGCGATAGAGCACCGCGTTGCGACCGCTGCGCAACGACACTTCGAGGAAACGGTTTTCATCGCGGTGCGCAAAAAGCGTCTTGATGACTGTATCCACCAGGGCTGTTACCGTGGTTTTCGCGTCGCCGCCGTGCGCCTTCAACGTGGCGGGATCAAGCGGCAGGTCCGCGGTCAAATAGATTGAGAAAATCTCGTGCGCACCATCCTTATCCGGGCGGTCAATCCGAATTTTGCGGTCGATGCGGCCCGGACGGAGGATGGCCGGATCGATCAGGTCCGCCCGGTTCGAGGCAAGAATAATTACGATATCGTTCAGTGACTCGATACCGTCCATCTCGGAGCAAAACATCGGCACCAGCGTCGAAAGAATGTTCGCGTAGCGGCCCGCACGACGGGTGCCTAAGATTGACTCGGCCTCGTCGATGAATAGAAAAGGCATATAACCCTGTTTGCGCTTCTCCCGGGCGATGCTGAAAATCTCGCGCACGATACGCTCGGACTCGCCTACCCACATATTAAGGATCTCAGGGCCCTTCACGTGCATGAAGCATTCCTTCATGTCGTGGCCGGTCTGCTCCCGCAATTTCCCGGTCAGGTTGAAGGCCGTCGCCTTGCCGATAAGCGTTTTGCCACAGCCCGGCGGACCGTGGAGCAGAAAACCCTTCGGCTGCGCATAATGAAAGCGGCTGAAAAGATCCGGATGCAGCAAGGGCAATTCAATCGCGTCCTTGATGGCCTGGATGGCGGAAGTCTGGCCGCCGACACGCGACCACGGCAGTTCCGGTACATCCTCCAAATAAAACTCCTGTTTGTCGGAGGACGCGAGCAGTTCAATGGCTACCCGAAACGCCGGGTCAATCCGGATTTCATCCCCGGTCTTCAGGTTGGCGCTGAGTAAATCGCTGGAGCGCTGCAAAATGACCGAGTGCATTCCGTGCTCCTGGCCGACGCGGAGGCGGCCGTCCTTTAGCACGTCATTGATCTTGCCGACGGGTCCCGAGTTGTCATAGCCGAGATCGCCGACGACCACATACGCCTCATTCACGAGCACGCGCGTCCCAATCTTCAGGGCCTGCGGGTCAAGTCGCGGATCGACATTGGAAAAGTAATCGTGACCGCCGACGGCAATCTGTGCGATGTCCTTTTTCGGGAACCCGAGAAAAGTGCCGATACGGTTTGCGGGTGAAGTCACCTTCTTGATGACCTCGTCCATCTTTTCGATGGCCGCGCGCGCCTCGGAAAGCGTCAGCTCGTGCTCCTGGATCTGCTGTCGCAGGCGAAAAAGATCAAAGCGGGACGGATCGCCCTCGGGTAGGGTCGAAAGCAGCTTATCTACCAATTCGATCGGGGTAGACTCGTTGCGCGGTCCCCATTTGTCTGTGAAATCCAACGGACCTCCCGGAGGGGTCGGTTTCTTATAGCCTGAATGGTCGCTCATACCCTACATCTCCACCACATACCGTCCGTCGACGGCATAGTATACCGCGAATGAAACATGACTGCAAATCGAAACGCTTAATCCGTGCCAAATTTGTGTAAAAAATGCGGTTGACTATGGTTGATTGAGACGTTGGTTACGTTTGCAGGAGCGATCTGCGACCGCCGAAAGTCCGACAAGTCGACGTCCCTAAGACTTTCGGGATGCCGCTATGGCAGCAATGGGAAGTCCTAATTTCAGCCGGCCGACATGACAAGTTCGCGGAAGTCGACGGTCCCTTGGTAACGGAGGCGACCACCCGGAACCCCAGGACCGGATTCGATGCGGGAAGGCTGCAAGCGAAACTTTGTCACCGCCTGGCCGGGCTGGAACGTGATCAAGGCAAATGGGCCTGCGGCATCGCGGTTCATGGGAAAGAGACGATAAGCAGTCGTGAAAGGAAACTGAATGGCGATCTCAATGAATTCGTCGAGCATAGCGCCCCGTTGGTGTGATGCGACAAAATTGAAGCAGAATTGACGGAAGTCAAGGGCCGGAATTCTACCTCAAAATTGACGTTGACAGGGGTGGAAGCGGTCAGTTACGTTACCCCGCCTTAGGCATCCCAAGATAGGACATTAATGAGTACGTTTTTCGCTAAAAAAGAAGAGCAGAAGCCCCGCTGGTACGTCATCGACGCCAGCAATCAGGTGCTCGGCAAAGTGGCCGTGCGCGCCGCCAATGTCTTGCGTGGCAAGATCAAACCCACGTTTACGCCGCATGTCGATGCGGGTGATTTCGTGGTGGTGGTCAACGCCGAGAAGGTCGTCCTTACCGGTAAGAAGGAAACGGCCAAGGTGTACATGTCCTATTCGCAGTACCCGGGCAAAGAGAAACGCCGCACGGTCAAGCAGGTGCGCGCGACTCATCCCGAGAAGCTCATTAAGCACGCGGTGAAGGGTATGATCCCGCACAACCGCCTGGGTCGCGCAATGATTACGAAACTCAAAGTCTACGCCGGCTCGGCTCACCCGCATGTCGCGCAGAAGCCCGAAGCCATCACCCTTTAGTCTCTCACTCCCATGGCAACAGCATCCGTTCAATCAAACGCATTCCTCGGAACCGGCCGTCGCAAAACCAGCGTCGCCCGCGTCCGTCTCGTACCCGGCTCCGGCAAAATCGTCATCAATGACCGCACGGCCGATGAGTACCTGTCGGTGCCCAACCAACGCACCATCGCTTTCCAGCCGCTCGCGGAGACGCAGAACGTCGACAAGTACGACATATTTGTCAGCGTCCTCGGCGGCGGCGTCTCGGGCCAGGCAGGCGCCATCAGTCACGGCATCGCCCGCGCACTCTTGAAGGCCTCACCCGACTTGAAGGGGATCCTCCGCAAGAAGGGTTTCCTCACACGGGATTCGAGGATGAAGGAACGCAAGAAGTACGGTCAACCGGGCGCACGCAAGCGCTTCCAGTTCTCGAAGCGTTAATCGACCCAATAAATCTCTACTTGCAAGCGCGAGCCCCGGGTTTAATATTCGGGGCTCGTTGCTTTTACGGGTAAACTGAGGCTGTCTACGCAATGAAAAAAACCAAAGCCGCCATCGTCGGCGCGAGTGGCTACTCGGGTCAGGAATTGATCCGACTGCTGTTGCGACATCCTCACGTCGAAATCACGCACTTCACCTCGCGGCAATATGCCGGCAAAGCTGTTGCGGAGATTTTTCCACGATTCCGCGGGCAGATCGACGCTACGTTTGTCGAACCGAACGTCGATAGCATCGATACCGACGTCGTTTTTCTTGCCTTGCCGCATGGCGTGGCGTCCGAGTATGCGCCCGCGCTGTTGAAGAAAGGAATCAAGGTGCTCGATTTGTCGGCGGACTTCCGGTTAAAATCGGCGGCCGTTTATCAGGAGTTCTACGACCATCAGCATCCCGCTCCGGAGTTACTGAAAGCTTCCGTGTACGGCCTGCCGGAGATTCACCGCGACGAGATTCGCAAGGCGAACCTCATCGCCTGTCCCGGTTGCTATCCGACGAGCATCATTCTCGGCGTCATGCCCGCCCTCCGGAAGGGACTGGGCAAAGCCGACAGCATCATCGCCACAAGCCTCAGCGGCGTCAGCGGCGCGGGGCGAAAGGTGGCGGACGAGTTCTTGTTCACGGAGTGCAACGAAAGCGCGCGCGCGTATGGTATCCCGAAGCACCGCCATATCAGCGAAATTGAGCAGGAATTGACGGCGCTGGCTGGTTCGCAGGTGACGATTTCCTTTACGCCGCACCTCATTCCGTTGAATCGCGGAATCGTCAGTACCATATATATGGCGCTTGCGGCGAAGGCGGAGGATGCGTTGGCGGTCTATCGCGACTTCTACAAGGGTGAACCGTTTATCCGCGTGACGCCGTCGTTGCCGGATACGAAGAATGTCGAGGCGACCAATTTCTGCGACATTTCCGTGCGCATCGACCCGCGCACGAATCGGCTTGTCGTGGTCAGCGTGATCGACAACCTGACCAAGGGCGCCGCCGGCCAGGCCGTGCAATGCCTGAATCTGGTTTGCGGTTATGAAGAAACGGCGGGACTTTTACCATGAAGACTTCTTTCATTCGGATTAGTGGTTCGGTCACCGCTCCGCGCGGTTTTCGCGCCGCCGGCACCGCAGCGGGAATCAAGACGCGCGGCAAGAAAGACATGGCGCTCATTGTTTCGGACAAACCCGCGACGGTGGCGGCGACGTTCACGACAAATCAGGTTAAGGCCGCGCCGGTGAAATTGAGTATGCGGCATGTGAAATCCGGCAAGGCCCGCGCGATCGTCGCCAACAGCGGGAATGCGAATGCCTGTACGGGTAGCGATGGCGTGATCCACGCCCGGGCCATGGCCTGCGCGGTTGCGCGTCGTCTCGGATGCGCGGAAAACCACGTGCTTGTCTGCTCGACGGGTCGGATCGGCGTCAACCTCCCGATTGTCAAGGTCGAGGGGGGCATCAAGCAGCTTCTGGGCATCCTTTCCCCGCGCGGCGGAATGTCGGCCGCGCAGGCGATCATGACCACCGACACGTTCGCGAAGCAGGTTGCGGTGCAATTCAAGGCGGGCGGCCGGACGATTCGCGTCGGCGGCATCGCCAAGGGCGCCGGCATGATCCAGCCGAACATGGCGACGATGTTGAGCTTCCTCACGACGGATGCCGCCATTCCGCGAGGGGCCCTGCGGAAGGCGCTCACGCATGCCGTCAATCATTCCTTCAACCGCATCAGCGTTGACGGTGACACGAGCACCAACGATACGGTGATCCTCCTGGCCAACGGCGTGGCCGGTGCGCCGCCGTTGGGGAAGTTTCAGGAAGCGCTCGACTTCGTGTGCCTCGAACTCGCGAAGATGATCGTCCGCGACGGCGAAGGCGTATCGAAATTTGTGACTCTTAACGTCCACGGGGCCGCTTCCGACCGCGACGCGGTGATTGCGGCACGGTCCGTGGCGAATTCCGTGCTCGTGAAGACAAGTTGGTGTGGTGGCGATCCGAATTGGGGCCGGATCCTCGACGCGCTCGGCTACAGCCGCGCCAAAGTCGACGAGGATCTTGTAGAGGTCGCTTATAATGGCGTACCCGCGTTTCACGGCGGCATGGCCACGCGAACGCCGCTGGCAAAGCTGCGGAAGATCGTCGCCCAACCGACGTTCACAATCGACATTCACCTGCATCTCGGCCGTGGCCAATGCACGATGCACACCTGCGATTTGACGGAGAAATACGTCGAGTTGAACAAGGGGGAGTAAGCAGCGTCGATGCAGGACCTCATTAAAAAAGCCGATGTATTGCTGGAAGCGTTGCCGTACGTTCAACGCTTTCGCAGTTCGACCTTTGTCGTCAAGTACGGCGGCAGTTTTATGGATTCCCCCGACGCGAAGGTGCGCGAGGGCGTAGCGGCGGACATTGTTTTCCTCGAGGCCATGGGCATCAACCCCGTGGTCGTTCACGGCGGCGGCAAAGCCATCACCAAAGCGATGGAAAAGGCGGGTATCAAGGCGCAGTTCATCGAGGGGATGCGCGTGACCGATGAGAAGTCCATGGACATCGTCGAGGATGTGCTGGGCAACGTGATCAATCGCAACATCGTCGAGACGATCCAGAAGTTGGGCGGCAAAGCGCGCAGTTTTTCGGGCAAGGATGTTTTCAAATGCCACAAACTTCTTACCGGCGGCGTGGACCTCGGATATGTCGGTGAAGTCACTGACGTCATTATAGACAAGATTCGCAAGGCCCTGCATGCGCAAGTCGTTCCGATCATCAGCCCGATGGGCTTGGGCGAGGACGGCCACGCGTATAATATCAATGCCGACGTGGCTGCCGCAAAGTTGGCGATGGCCCTCGATGCGCGACGACTCGTGTTCATGAGCGATGTGCCCGGTTTGATGCGCGACCCGAGCAATCCCGAGACGTTGATTTCCAGCCTGCACGTGAAGGAAGTGCTTGATTTGAAACGCGAGGGTATCATCGATAAGGGCATGATTCCGAAAGTGGACAGCGCCGTCGAGGCCGTGCAAGCCGGGGTGCGCCGCGTGCACTTCGTGGATGGTCGCATCCCGCATTCGATCTTGCTGGAGATCTTCACCGACAAAGGGATTGGCACTGAGATCGTGAAGTGACCACGTCGTCCACTTCGCCATCATCCCGTTTACTCGCGCTGGACTGGCTGCGCGGTATCTCGGTGCTCGTGATGGTCGAGGCGCACGTCTTCAATGCGGTCTTGGCACCCGTCTATCGCGAAGCCGCCTGGTTCGTCTTCTTGAATTGGCTCAATGGCTTCGTCGCTCCGGCATTTCTGCTGGTCAGCGGCGGTGTGATCGGCATCAACCTGCAAAAACGGTGGCAGGATGTGCTCACATTTGGCAAGGGGTGGAGCCGACTGTGGCGACGCATCGGCCAAATTTTCATCGTCGCCTATCTGTTGCACCTGCCGACGCCGTTCCTTTGGCAATTCTTCGGACCGACCGGTCCGCATCTGGTCGCGTTGTGGACGAAGATGGACATCTTGCAGTGCATCGCCGGATCACTTTCCCTGATCCTCTTGGTCGCAGTACCGGCGCGTAACGCACGCGTCCACCAAATCATCTGCGCGACGCTTGGAGTTATCTCTGTAGCCGTGCTGGGCCACGTCACCAGTTGGGGTAGGGGTTCCACGTTGCCAGTTCCCTTGCTCAGCTATCTCTGGCCAACAGGCGTTGGATTATTCCCGCTCGTGCCTTGGGCAGCGTTTCCACTTCTGGGAGTTTGGCTTGGTCCGGCGATTTTTTCCACCGAGAAGATCTCACAACAATGTGTCCGGGCCGTGATGGCGGGTGTCGCCTTTCTAGTAGTATCGCGATTCGCTCCTTCGAACGGCTGGTACGATGGAATCTTTGTCTTTAGCAGATTGGGGTGGGTGCTCTTTGGATTGGCCGCATGCTGCTGGCTCGGCGAACCGGTGCGCGGGACGCGCTGGCTCTTGGAATTCGGACAACTCTCACTGTGGTCCTACACGGTGCACCTGATCCTCGTGTACGGATCGGGCCTAAGCTTCGGGATTGACGCATTGCGCACGTATAAAATTCCGCCGTTCACGGAAGGTTTCCCACCATGGGCCGCGCTCGTCTGCCTTGCTATCGTGCTGTCAGTGACAGCCCGGGTGGTACGCTGGCGCGCAAAATCCTTGCAACGACAGGCCGCACTTCGCATGATGCCTGCGCAATGAACCGAGCCGAAATTATTGGATTGTTTGACCGTTATGTCGTGCCGAGCTACGCGCGGTATCCGCTCGTGTTTGCGCACGGCAAAGGCGCACGGGTCTGGGACGCCGATGGCAAGGAGTACCTCGATTTCGGCGGTGGCATCGCGGTGAACCTGCTCGGCCATTCGGCGATGGCAGAGATTTTGGCGAAGCAAGCCAGCGTTCTCGTGCACGCCTCGAACCTTTATTACACTGAGCCGCAGGGACGCCTCGCGAAACGTCTCGTCGAGTTGGTGGGTGTCGAGGGGAAATGTTTTTTTTGCAATAGCGGGGCCGAGGCGAATGAGACGCTCTTCAAACTCGCCCGCAAGTTTGGCAACGAGAGCGGCTCGCGTTACGAGATTTTGACCTTCCAGAACAGTTTTCACGGTCGCACGCTTGCGGGGATCAGCGCGACGGGGCAGGAGAAGGTGAAGCATGGGTTCGAGCCGCCCGTGGACGGATTTCGTCACGTCCCGTTCAACGATCTCGATGCCGTGGCGAAGGCCGTCGGGCCGAAGACCGCGGCGATCCTGCTCGAACCGATCCAGGGTGAAAGCGGGATTCGACCCGCAACACCGGAGTTTCTGCGCGGGTTGCGGCGGCTTTGCGACGAGCGAAAACTATTGCTGATGTTCGACGAAGTGCAATGCGGACTAGGACGCACGGGAGACTTTTGCGGATTCCGCTCCATTGCCTCCGACGTTCAGCCCGACGCGATCTCGTGGGCGAAGGGTCTCGGCGGCGGATTTCCCATTGCTGCGGCTTGGATACGCGGGCCATACGCGGACGTGTTGGGGCCGGGTACGCACGGCACGACGTTCGGCGGCACTCCGCTGGCCTGCTCGGTTGCGCTGGCAGTGCTCGATGCGCTCGACCGTGATGACCTACTGCGCAACGCGCGCGAAGTGGGCCAGTATTTCATTGGCAAATTACAGGCATTGGCAGCAAAATGTCCGGCCATTCGCGAAGTGCGGGGGCTGGGATTGATGATCGGCGTCGAGTTGACGCTGGAAGCGCGTCCGGCGGTGCTGAAACTTGCCGAGCATGGATTGATTGGCATCGCGGCCGGCACGAATGTCGTGCGCTTTCTGCCGCCGTTGAACATCACACGCGCGGAAGTGGATGAAGCGGTCGAAAAGATGGAGCGGGCCTTTTGTCAGGACGGGAACAGCAAGTGAGATAATAATGGATGGCAAGGTTGGCAAATGTTTGGAGACGGTGGATGTCGAACGGGTGTTGCCCATCGACACGGCGCAGGAGAAGAAGTTGCGCTTTGCATGGGAACAGAAACCTTCGGAACATTTTTTGATGATGTGGAACCAGTACATGGAGCCGAACAGCATCTTCCTGGAGGACGTCAGCAATGAAGACATCACAGTCACAGTGCGCTGGGCGTTGATGAAGGAGACGCCCGAACAGATTGCCGCGCGTCTCAACCGGTGGTTAGAACAGATCGAGGAGGGGAAGTATCGGCAGAGCGGAATCAGCGGACGACACCTGTGAGAGTTCAGCAGACCGGCGAATCATGAAACATTTACTGACAGTGGAACAACTCAGCGGTCGCGAGATCGCGGACATCTTCAAGCTGGCGCGGGAATTCAAAAAGGGCCGCGGCAAGGCGAAGCAGAAGCAGCCGCTCAAGGGCCAGTCGTGGGCGCTGATCTTTAACAAGTCCAGCACACGCACGCGGGTCAGCTTTGAAGTGGGCATCCGCGAACTCGGCGGTTCGTCGCTGTATCTTTCGACGAATGATATCCAGATGGGCCGCGGTGAAACGGTGGCCGACACGGCGCGTGTGCTGTCGCGCTACATTCACGGCGTCGTCATCCGCACGTACGCCCAGAGCGATGTCGAACAATTCGCCGGAGCGGGGTCCATTCCTGTGATCAACGCGCTTACCGATGACGAGCATCCCTGCCAGATCCTCGCGGACCTTTTCACCGTCGTGGAGAAACGCGGCGCATTGAAGGGCAAAAAAGTCGTCTTTTTCGGGGACGGGGCGTGCAATGTAGCCAACTCCTGGCTTTTCGGCGCGGCGAAGACGGGCATGGAGATTTGGGTGGCGGCGCCAAAAAACTTCCAGCCCGGCAGTGAATGGGTGAAACGCGCGGGCGGCAACGTTCACGTGACCGAAGACGTCGACGCGGCGGCGAAGAACGCCGACGTGCTTTACACCGACGTTTGGGTTTCGATGGGCAAGGAGGCCGAGGGGGCGGTCCGACTCAAGATTCTCGCCCCGTACCAGGTGAACGCCGCAGTGCTCAAGCAGGCCAAGCCCGACGCGCTCGTAATGCACTGCCTGCCGGCGTATATCGGCAAGGAAATTACGGCGGATGTTTTTCAGGCGCACCAGAAGACAATCTTCGACCAGGCGGAGAACCGCCTGCACGTGCAGAAGGCGATCATGACACTCCTGGCAAAATAGTTGTCGGCGACCTTCGCGGACAACGGCATCGCGATCATATGAACCAGAACCGCCTCCAGCGCAGCGTTCGGGCCACGATGGCGGGCCTTTCTGTGAATGTGGCGCTGGCGATTGTCAAACTGCTGGCAGGAATCTTCGGCCGGTCGTATGCCCTAATCGCCGACGCCATCGAATCCATGGCGGACGCGGCCAGTTCCGTCATCGTATGGCGCGCCGTGGTCATTGCCGAGAAACCAGCCGACAAGGATCACCCGTACGGCCACGGGAAAGCCGAGGCCATCGCCACTGCGGCGGTAGCAGTGATGCTGCTGGGTGCGGCGCTGTTCATCTGCGCGCGGTCCGCAGGGGAAATTCGAACGCCGCATCGCGCACCCGCCGCCTACACGCTGTTCGTTTTGCTCGGCGTCGTTCTGGTCAAGGAGGGACTCTTCCGCTTCGTGGGGCGGGTGGGGGAAGAGGTTGGAAGCGGCGCGGTGAAAGCCGATGCGTGGCATCATCGCAGCGACGCGATCACTTCCGCGGCGGCGGCCCTTGGCATCAGCATCTCGCTGGTGGGTGGCGAGGCGTATCGGGCGGCGGACGATTGGGCGGCAATTTTTGCGGCAGTGATTATCGCGTTTAATGGATATCGGCTGTTGCGTCCCGCGCTTGATGAATTAATGGACGCCGCCCCGAAGGAGGACATTGCCGGTTTGGCGCGCACCGTTGCTCTGCGCGTGAACGGCGTGCGGGGAGTTGAGAAATGTTTTGCGCGGAAGATGGGCTACGGTTACTGGCTCGACATGCACGTTGAAGTGGACGGCGGGCTGACGGTGGCGGTAGCGCATGAATTGTCCCACACCGTGAAGGATGCCATTCGCGCGAAACTGCCGCGCGTTCTCGACGTGACGATTCACATTGAACCTCACGCGCATTCTGTAGTAACACATTGACGGGCGTGAAATACTCTCGGTTTAATTGCGTCGTTGCCTTGTTTCTGCTGACGGCGTTTTTGCTGGTGCAGGCGGATCTTCCCATTTCACAAGCGGCTGCCATTCGCCCCTCCGCTCCGCCTCCATGCTGCTGTTCCCTCGAAATGCAGAAACACGGCGCATGTTGCTGTTGCTCGATGGGAACTCAAACGAAATCCGGATGTTCGTTACGGGCCTCGCGGTGTGGCGAAAATGGACCGAGTAACGACATGGTAATCGTTGTGAAGTTCCAGGTTGTGTTGCCCGTGCTACCTGTCGCGTTGTTACCTGGCGTTGCGTGGAAGCCGGTGCTACCGGCCGTCACCCGCGCCAGTGCACGTCTTACCGAACCACCCGTCCCACCTCCGAGACTCCTCATTCCCGCCTGAGCGCAGGAAACAGGACGGACCTTTGGCCTGTCCGAACGGAATTCATTAACGAGGAGAGATTCTGTGCAGAAGTTTATTGTGGTGTGGTGTCTTTTGGGTCTGTTATACGCGGGTCCAGTGATGGCTTGCGATTTGTGCGCCGTGTATGCCGCGACGGAGGCGCAGGGTCGAGGCGACGGGGGATGGTACGGTGGCGTCGCCGGACAATTCACATATTACAATACGTTGCAGTCGGGCGGTCACACTGTGGGGAATGACGGGGAATACATTGACAGCCTGGTCTCGCAGGTGTTCGTCGGTTACAACATCAATGACCGGTTTGGCGTGCAAGCCAATCTGCCGGTGATTTATCGCGCCTATGGTTCATCCGCTGGCGGCAACCATGACGAGAGCGGCATCGGGGACCTGTCCTTGATCGGGAATTATCTCATCTATCAAAAAATCGAAGAGGACTTCACGTTCAACTGGACGGCGCTGGGCGGGATTAAGTTCCCGACCGGCAGCGCGGAACATCTCAACCCGAACGAGCCCGATTTTTCGACCGGTATCGGTGGTCATGATCTGACCATGGGATCGGGGTCGTACGACGGGCTTATCGGCACGGGTGTGTTCGCACGCTGGAAACGGTTGTTCCTGACCGCGAACATGCAATATACGATCCGCTCCGCCGGCGCATTCGATTATCAAATTGCCAACGACCTGAGTTGGAACGGTGGGCCGGGTATTTATTTGGTGCTTGGGCACAAACACACACTGGCCGGGCAGTTTGTCGTTTCCGGCGAAACCAAAGGTCAGGACACGGTGCAAGGTGTGCCAACCGATGACACGGCGGAGACAATTGTCTATGTTGGCCCGCAAATCAACTTCACCTGGTCCACCCGGCTGAGCGCGCAAGTGGGCGCCGATTTACCGGTGAGCATTCGGAGCACCGGCGACCAACTCGTTCCCAATTACCGCACGCACGCGGCCCTGACGTGGCGATTTTAGTTTCATGCCAGAGCAAACTTGCCTCTGTTGCTGTCGCCCGGCATAATCGGCGGGGATGAGCGTCAGCCTGGAGGAATCGTACGCGCGCTGCCGACGGATCGCGCGACAGACGGGGAAGAATTTTTATTATTCCTTCCTGGTCATGCCCCGCGAAAAACGGGCGGCGATGTGCGCGATCTACGCGTTCATGCGCCGTAGCGATGACATCGCTGATAGCACGGCCAATCCTGCAGTGGCGTTGGACGCCCTGCGGCAGTGGCGCGCCCAGGTGGACGCGGCCTTCAACGGTGAGCAAACGACAGACCCGACCTTGCCGGCGCTGGTGGACACTGTGCGCAGGTACAAGATTCCTCAAAGTCATTTCCATGA
The DNA here is from genome assembly GCA_035577545.1 of Verrucomicrobiia bacterium. Classification (NCBI taxonomy): domain Bacteria; kingdom Pseudomonadati; phylum Verrucomicrobiota; class Verrucomicrobiia; species Verrucomicrobiia bacterium. The sequence continues at coordinate 140,264 of DATLVI010000041.1, read as the reverse complement.
ACTTCTTGACGGTACGGAGATGGACCAGACCACCACACGCTACGCAACGTTTGACGATCTGTATAAGTATTGTTATCGGGTCGCGTCGGCGGTGGGATTGGTGGTGCTGCCCATCTTCGGTTTCCAAGATAAGGCCGCGCTGGCGCCAGCCGAAGCGTGCGGGATCGCTTTTCAGCTTACTAACATCCTCCGCGATGTGAAAGAGGACGCACGCATGGGGCGGATTTACCTGCCGCTCGAAGATTTACGGCGGTTCGGCGTCTCCGAGGACGACATCCTGAACGCTCTCGCCACACCGCAGTTTTTGGAGTTGATGAAGTTTGAGGCCAACCGCGCGCATGGGTTCTATAAAAAGGCGCAGCCGCTGCTCAACATGATCGATGCCGACAGCCGGGGAACATTGGCCGTGATGATCGCGATTTACGGCAGAATCCTGCGAAAGATAGAGGAGAGCAATTTCGCCGTGTTCGATGGGCGGATGCGGTTGAGTGCAGCAGAGAAACTTTGGATCGTCAGCAAAAACTGGATGGGACATCGACCATAAAAGCACTGGCTCTTCTGCTAATGGCGACAATGAGTATTGGTGTGGCCGCGCGCGCCGAAGGTCCGCGGCCGTTCCTGTTTCTCAAGACGGGAGAGAAGTTTGCCACGCAGGAAATTGCCGCGCCGACGGTGTCCGGATTGACAGCGTACATTGGAGAGAAAGTTGCCGGGGCGACGAACGCGTTCGAGCCGCGGGTGATGAATGATCCCGTGAAAGCCGCGGAGTTCAGCGGGAAAAGCAAACCGGCACTGGGCATCGTCACGGCCGGGTTTTACCTGACGTACGCGAAGGCGCTGGGAATGGAGCCACTGTTGGAAACCAAGCGCGCGGGTGTGAAAGAGGAGCGTTACGTCCTGGTCACAAAGAAGGACGGGGCGGAGGATCTGGCGAAGTTGGAGGGGAAGACGATTACGACACCCCTGGCCGGCGAGCAGCGATACGTGATCGGTGTGGTCCTGCAAGGCAAACTAGGCGAGGAGATTCGACTGCAACAGACCCTGGACGTGGAAGGCGCGGTGTTCGATCTGGCGGAGAGTTCCAAGAAAGCGGCGGACGCCGTGTTGCTGGAAACAGGCGCGTGGGCCCTGTTCAAGGATGATCCTGATTCCGGCCAGAAACTGAAGGTGGTTTATCAGTCGGAGGAGTTGCCGCGTGATCTTGTGGTGGTGTTTGGTCCGAAAAGCGAAGCGGTGAACCTCGACAAACTGAAACAGGTGTTGAAGGACATGAACGGTGGCGAAGAAGGGCAGAAGGTTTTGCAGAGCATTCGTGTCGAGTCGTTCACCGACATCGACTCCGGCAAGCTTTCAAAGGCGGAGAAACTGTTTTATGGCAAGTAGGCGCGCGGTGTTGTTGTTGGGAGCTCTGATTGTGGCAGCGTGCGGTTGCTCGTCTGTGGGGAACGTCCACACTACTGATTCCCAGCAGCCGCTGGCTCTCACCACGGAAGAAGCGCAGAAGGCGCACACGGACGGACTGGCGTTGTACAACCAGCAGCCGCGCGGACTGGCATCGGTCAGCACCGCCGCCCGTCTGCTCGAGCAGGCGGCCCGGACGTTACGCGATGATTACGACGCGCAATGGCAGGCGGCGCAGGCGCTGGCATTCCTGGCTGAGAACGAAACACGCGAGGAATTTCGAAAGGAAGCAGCCCGGCGCGGGGTGGTGCTCGCGCGACAGGCGCGCGCCTTGAAGACCGATGGCGTCGAGGGATGCTACTGGTACGCGCTGAATGTCGGATTGCTGGCCGACGTGGATCGTTCGTATGGGCTGAGTGCGGTGGGGGAGATGGAAACGGCGCTGAAACGGGCGATCGAACTCGACGAGCGTTATGATCTGGCCGGGCCGCCGCGCATCCTGGGCATTTTGCATTTGCGCACGCCGCCTCCACCCACGAGCGTCGGTAGTTCGCGCAAGGGGTTGCGGTTGTTGCAGCATGCGGTGGAATTGTTTCCCGACTATCCGGAGAATTACCTTTATCTGGCCGAAGCGTTGCGCGACAATGATCGTGCGGACGAGGCGAAAGAAGCGCTACGCAAAGTCCTGGAGGCGAAACCGTGGCCGGACCAACAGTTCGAGAGCCAGCAGTGGAAAACGGAAGCACTCAAGCTACGCGACCGCCTGGACAAACCCTGAAGAGGAAGCCAGCGCTTTTCTGGGTCGCGCTGTCCGTATTGATCCTTGGCGCAGCCGTCGTGGGAGCGTTCACCGTAGCCCACGTTAGCAAACACTCACAAGCCCGACACGACGTGCAGGTCATGGCACTGGCGCTGGATGGTTTCGCCCTCGAAAACGGTAGTTACCCAAAGGGCACGCGGGGCGAGATTTGCCGGTTGTTGCGGGGAGAATCAATCAACGGTCAGAACCCCAAGAAACTCGACTACGTCGAGGCGCTACCCACTGAAATGAATGGGGCCGGGGAATTTCTCGATCCCTGGGGTGAACCGTATCGGATTTCGGTCGATCCGAAAGTGCGCGTCTACTCGTGCGGACCTAATCGCCTCGACGAGCACGGTGATGGCGACGACATTGCCAGTTGGAAATAGGAAGCGGGTCGTATCATAGAAGGCTAGAAGGAATGAGGTATCTAACGATCAGAGATTATGATTCCGAACTGGAAGCCTACCGGGATTGCTTGCATGAATTGCACGAGTTACATAGCAGATTTAAGGAGGCCATTGAACTAAGTCAGAAAAACCGGAAACATGCCTTATATCTTTTGGCTGGCACCGCGATCTCCGCTGGCGATGCGGCATTTGACCAGTATTGCAAAGAATTCGTCGTGGGCGTCCATCAACTCGCCCGATTCATCTTGGAGATTCATTCGCTCGTAGAGTATTTCCTCGTCATTGATGATGAGGCGGGTGGTGAGATAGAACGATGGTTCACCGGAGAGTTTATCAAGACGCGTTACAATAAATTCACGAAGAGTAAGATTGAGGAAGTGATCGAGAGAAAAGCAGATATCCCGTTCAAAGGACTGCCCATGGATGAATTGCTAGAACGGGAAAGAGTAATCCAAAAAAATTTCGCCAAGTTGTCTGATTTCTCCCACCCCACGATTCATAGTACCAAGCAGCCGAAAGCGTGTGATTTTGGCCAGTTAATACTGATGCCAATCATTCACATTCTTGTCGACACCCAACGCATGTACTTCTTTCCGGAGGATTCGGTGACCGGCCTCATGTTCAGTGAATTCAGATTGCTCTTCTGGAATTTCAAGAAGGGGAATTGAGACCCGGTTGTGGCGTGGCACTAGTTGTAAGTCCTCACCGCGCACGCTGCGAAGTGAGCAACCCTACTACTGCGCGCGGATTTCGTTGCCTTCGTCGATGTCAAGGAGGTCGAAGAAGGTTTGGATGTCGTCACGGTTGGAGATGCCGAATTCCTTCTTGCGTTCCGCGAGGCGCTGACTGGCATCGTCGCGCCAACCGCGTTTGCGCAGGAAACTATTCCAGATCTCGATTTCCTCCGGTGACGGCTTGCGGCCGTTGGTGAAACACCATTCGAGGGTATCGACGTCTTCGCCGCCCAACTTTACGCGCGCGACAACGTCCTCATATTTCACGCCGAGAAAACTGCAGCAACGACCGTCGAATCCGCCGCCGAGGGCTTTGTGGTAATCCTCCGGCAATTTGCCCTGCGCGTGGAGCCGGATTTTGTCGAGCATGCGGCCAAAGTAAACGATATCACCAAGCTTTTCATGCGGACTGCGGAGACCGGGAATTTTCATGGAGAGATTGTAGCGTGTGCTGGGATTGCTCGCAACTAGGGGGTTAAAATTTCAAATTCCACGCGTCGGCGGCGTATTTGTCCTGTACAAGGTGTTCCACGTGTTTCTCGGGGATCTTCTCTAGCACGTCGACAGCATTCCAGGCGTGCTTCATGGCTTCTTTAATGTCGCCCGCTGGTAGATTCAGGTTTGTGAGGAAGTCTTTGTGTGCGCGACTCCGGCGATACTGCGGCTGTTTGGAGGGCATCGGTAGCACCTGTTCCACCAGTGCGAGATCAAGATTGAGCAGGAAGGAGCCGTGGAAAAGGAGGTAGTGCCGTTTGCGGCGTTGCGAATTGCCGGAGAATTTCACTCCTTGCAGCGTCAGGTCGGTGTGGCCCTGAATGAGTACCTTGCGATCGAGCAAGGAATTCAGCGCATTGCGGTTGCGGTTCATGATGAACGCGTTGGCCTCGGCGATGTTCGTGAGGGGTGAGTCGCCGTGAATCTTGAGAATGAGCGCGTAATTCAGGCAACCCGGCCCCTGCAAGACCGTCCCGCCGCCGCTACACCGGCGCAGCACCGGGACGCCCAGCATTTTGCAGGAATCGAGGTTCACTTCTGCGCGAGTTCTGTTAGAATAACCGAGTACGACGAAGTGTTGGTGAGGCTCCCAAAAGCGGAGGATTTCGTCGCCCGGCCCTTCCTCGCACCAATCGAGCAGCGCCTCGTCGCCCGCGAGATTCTCTTGCGGAGTGTGCAGGGTTCGGTCTAAGTATTTCATGGCACTTGGATTCGGTCGGAAACGCGCTATTATCCAATTGATGGATAGACTGGTAACATTGTGAAAGCAGACGCAAAAGAACAACAACAAAGTGCGCCGTCAACGGGGCGGCTGGAAACGCCCGTCGTTTCGGCCTCGAACAAGAACGGGGGCGAAGACCAGCGCTGGGTGGACTCGCTTGAATTCATCCTCGAATACGTGCTGAAGAACCAGGGTACGGAGCACTCCTCGGTGGTTTTGAGCAAGCTGCTGAAGCGTTTGCGGGACGCAGGGATCAAGCTGCCGTCGACCGTCAGCACGCCCTATGTGAACACGATTCCCCCCGAGGACGAGCCGGCATATCCGGGTGATCGTGAACTCGAACGCCGTATCAAGAGCCTCACGCGGTGGAATGCCATGGCCATGGTCGTCAACGCCAACCGGGAGCACGCGGGGCTCGGTGGTCACATCTCCACGTACGCCTCGTGCGCCACGTTGTACGAAGTCGGCTTCAACCATTTCTTCCACGGCGGCGATGGCAATCGACTCGGTGATTTGATTTATTTTCAGGGCCACGCTTCCCCCGGCAACTATGCGCGAGCTTTCCTGGAGCGGCGGCTGGACGAGCATCATCTGCAGCATTTTCGCCAGGAACTCGCTGAGGGTGGTGGGTTGTCCTCGTACCCGCACCCGTATTTGATGCCGGATTTCTGGCAGTTCCCGACGGTGTCGATGGGGCTGGGTCCGATCATGTCGATTTACCAGGCGCGTTTCAATCGGTACCTGCGGGCGCGCGGCCTGGTCCAAGGGGAAGAGCCGAAGGTGTGGTGCTTCGTCGGCGATGGGGAGAGCGACGAGCCGGAAACGCTGGGCGCGTTGACGCTGGCCTCGCGCGAGGGACTCGACAACCTGGTTTGGGTGGTGAACTGCAATCTTCAGCGATTGGATGGTCCAGTCCGCGGCAATGGGAAGATTATCCAGGAACTGGAGGCGGCTTTCCGGGGTGCTGGCTGGAACGTGATCAAGGTCATCTGGGGCTCGAATTGGGACCGGTTATTGAAAGCGGACAAGACGGGGTTGTTGGCAAGGCGCATGGAAGAAGCGGTCGACGGTGATTATCAGAAATACTCGGTCGAGCCGGGCAGCTACACGCGCAAACATTTCTTCGGCAAGTATCCTGAATTGCTCGAATTGGTGAACGGTCTGACGGACGACCAGATTCACAAGCTCGTGCGCGGCGGTCATGATCCGCAGAAGGTTTACGCGGCGTTCAAGGCGGCGGTGGAGCACAAAGGCGCGCCGACGGTGATTCTCGCGAAGACCGTCAAGGGCTACGGCCTAGGGGAAGCCGGTGAAGGCCGCAACATCAGCCACCAGCAGAAGAAGATGAACGAAAAAGAGCTGCGCGAGTTTCGCGAGCGCTTTGGCGTGCCGATCAGCGACGAGGATGTGGCGCAGACGCCGTTTTATCGTCCGGCCCCGGACAGCCCCGAGACGAAGTATTTGCTGGAGCAACGAAAAAAGCTGGGGGGATTTTTACCAGCGCGGGTTGTGCGCGCGCCGAAGATTGAGATTCCGGCCCGAAGCGAGTTCGCCGACACATTTAAGGGCTCGGGGCAGACAGAAGCGTCAACGACGATGGCATTTGTTCGATTGCTGACCGCGTTGTTGCGCAATGGCAAAATCGGCAAACATATCGTGCCGATTATCCCTGACGAAGCGCGCACCTTTGGGATGGACGCGCTCTTTCGCCAGATTGGCATCTACGCGCCGAAGGGGCAACTCTACGAGCCCGTGGACAGCGAATCGCTGCTTTATTACCACGAGACGAAGGACGGACAGATCCTCGAAGAGGGCATCACCGAAGCGGGGTCAATGTCATCGTTCATCGCGGCAGGCACGGCGTACGCGAATCAGGGCGTGAACATGATTCCGTTTTACATTTATTATTCGATGTTCGGTTTCCAGCGCATCGGTGACCTGATGTGGCTGGCGGGCGACATCCGGGCCAAGGGTTTCCTGCTGGGCGCGACGGCGGGACGGACTTCGCTGAACGGCGAAGGACTGCAACATCAGGATGGCCACAGCCAGTTGATGGCAGCGACAATCCCGACGTTGATGGCGTATGATCCCGCGTTCGCCTACGAGATCGCGGTGATCGTTCAAGACGGGATGCGTCGCATGTACCAGGAAGGCGAGGATGTGTTCTATTATCTCTCGCTGTACAACGAGAATTACCCGATGCCGCCGATGCCCGAGGGCGTTGAAGACGGCATTCTCAAGGGACTCTACAAGTTCCGCAAGGGCGCGGAGGGCAAGAAACACAAGGCGCATATTTTCGGTAGCGGCACGATTATCCGTCAGGCGTTGCGGGCGCAGGAGATTCTTGCGGAACGGTACGATGTTTCCGCCGACGTCTGGAGCGCGACGAGTTACAAGCTGCTGAAGACCGATGTGCAAGGCGCCAGCCGTTGGAACATGCTGCACCCGACCGAACCGCCGCGGAAGTCTTATTTGGAAACGCTCCTGCAGGGTGAGCAGGGTGTGTTTGTAGCTGTTTCAGACAACATCAAGCTCGTGCCCGACCAAATCGCGCCGTGGGTGCCCGGCGGGCTCGACACGCTCGGTACGGACGGTTTTGGCCGCAGCGACACCCGCGAAAACCTGCGCCGCTTTTTCGAGATCGACGCCGAGTGCACGGTCATCGCCACGCTCTATTCACTGGCGAAGAAGGGCGCGATCGAGATGACGGTAGTCGCGCAGGCGATCAAGGATCTGAAGGTTGATCCTGAAAAAGCGTACCCGTTTACGGTGTAGGCGCGTCGATCCCGCCAAAAGGAAACTCGAATGGACATCAAATTACCGCGTTTGGGCGAAGGGGCTGAGTCGGGGACGGTCGTTAGCATTTTCGTCAAACCGGGCGATCAGGTCAAAGAGGGCCAGACGATCCTCGAATTGGAAAATGAAAAGGCCGTGGCGCCGATCCCGGCCAGCGCCTCTGGTCGTGTCGCAAAACTCTACGTCAAGGAAGGCGACAAGATCTCGGCCGGTCAGTCGATTCTCGCATTGGCGGATGAAGGCGCGGGGGCGAAAACAACGGACGCGCCGCGTGAGGGCACGCGGCCTACAACGCCCGCGGCAGTTGTCGCGCAACCGCGGCGTCCGGCTCCAGAGAGTCCGGGTACTGCAGTCCTGGGCGAGCCTGTGGCGGATGGAGCTGTAGCTGCGTCTCCGACCGTTCGCAAACTGGCGCAGGAACTGGGTATTGATTTGACCCGTGTGCGCGGGAGCGAGCGCGGTGGGCGCATCTCGGTGGAGGACTTGCGCGGTTACATCCAGCAGCTTCAACAGCTCGCAGCCGGGCCGAAGACGGCGCCGTCGGTGGCAGCACCTGCAGCGAAACCAACAGCAGAGAAGATCGATTTTGCGAAGTGGGGTCCGGTATCCCGCCAGCCGGTGACGTCATTGCGCAAGATCATCGCCCAGCGGATGCATGAATCGTGGACGAGCGTGCCGCGCGTGACCCAATTTGACGAGGCCGACATAACCGGCATTGTGGCGCTGCGGAAAAAATACGTCACGAAGTATGAAAAGAAGGGTGCAAGCCTCACGCTGACGCCGTTCCTGATGAAAGCGGTTGTCGAGGTGTTGAAGAGGTACCCGACGTTCAACAGCAGCCTGGACGAGGCGAGCGAAGAGATCGTTTTCAAGAAGTACTATCACATCGGCATCGCGGTCGATACCGAGCAGGGGTTGCTGGTACCCGTGATTCGCGATGTGGACAAGAAAAGCCTGCTGCAACTCTCGAAGGAACTGGCCGAACTGGCGGAGAAAGCGCGCCAGCGCACGGTGGCGGCGGATGATTTGAAGGGTGGCACCTTCACCATCTCGAACCAGGGCGGCATCGGCGGCAGCTTTTTCACGCCGATCGTCAACAAACCCGAGGTCGCAATCCTGGGGGTGGGGCGCGGTGTGTTAAAGCCGGTCGTGCGCGGCGCGAAGATTGAAAAGCGCATGCTGCTGCCGCTGGGGTTGTCGTACGATCATCGCGTCATTGACGGCGGGACGGCGGCGCGGTTTACTGTCGAGGTGGTGCAGGCGCTCGAACAATTCAAGGAAGCGGGCGTTAAGATTTAGAGTCCTGGTTCAGCAAAGGAAAGCAATGGAGTCGATCAAGACAGAGATTGTGGTGTTGGGCGCGGGCCCGGGCGGTTACGCGGCGGCATTTTATGCCGCGGACAAGGGCAAGAAAGTGCTGCTCGTCGAGATGGACAAGCGGCTGGGCGGTGTCTGCCTCAATCGCGGGTGCATCCCGTCGAAGGCGCTGCTGCACGCGACCCAGCTCATCACCGAAGCGCGCGAGTCCGAGCATCGCGGCATTGCGTTTGGCGCGCCGAAGATCGACCTGGGAAAACTCCGCACTTGGAAAGACTCGATTATTGAGAAATTGTCAGGGGGAATTACAAGCCTGGCGAAACTGCGCGGCGTCGAGGTGTTGTACGGTCGCGGTTATTTTGAAGACTCGAAGACGCTGCGCGTGGAGACGCCGGAGGGCCAGAAGTTTGTGACCTACGACGCGGCCATCATCGCGGTCGGCTCGAAGTCGGCGATGCCGAAAGCGTTCGACCTGGGCAATCCGCGCATCATGACCTCGCGCGAGGCGCTGGACGTGCCGGATGTGCCGGGGACGTTGCTAATCGTGGGCGGTGGTTACATCGGCATGGAATTGGGGACGGTGTACGCGACGCTGGGCAGCAAGGTAGTGGTTGTCGAAGCGTTGGCGTCGATTTTGACCGGGGCGGACCCCGACCTCGTGCGGCCTGTGCAAAAATACGCGGAGAAGGCGTTCCAGGAAGTCCGCGTGAAGACGAAAGTGGTTTCCATGGCGACGGTGGGCAAACAGATCAAAGTGGTCATGGAGATGGACGGCAAGAAGCTCGAGGAACTTTACGACCGCGTGCTTGTGTCCGTCGGTCGCGTCCCGAACCATGCCGATCTCGGCATCGGGAACACGAAGATTGCGAAGGACGACCGCGGCTTCATCAAGGTCAATGAGAAGCAGCAGACGAGCGATCCGCGGATTTATGCGATTGGCGACGTGGCAGGCGGCGTGATGCTCGCGCACAAGGCGACGCGCGAGGGCCGTGTGGCGGTGGACGCCATTCTCGGCGAATACGAGACGCTGAGCAAGTACATCATTCCCGCTGTGGTCTTCACCGATCCTGAAATTGCGTGGTGCGGTCTGACCGAGATGGAGGCGAAGGAGAAGGGGATCACGGTAAAGGTCGCGCGATTTCCATGGGCCGCTTCGGGGCGCGCCCTGACGTACGACCGCCCGGACGGATTGACGAAGTTGATCATCGATCCCGCGACCGAGCGGGTGCTCGGGGCCGGCATAACCGGCCATGGCGCGGGTGAATTGATCGGCGAGATGGTGCTGGCCGTCGAAATGGGCGCTACCGCCTATGACGTGGCGTCGTCGATCCATCCGCACCCGACGCTTTCGGAATCGATTATGGAAGGGGCCGAAGTATTTTACGGACAGGCTACGCATACTTTTACGCGCAAGGCATCCAAGCCGGGCGAGAAAGAGTGACGCATGTCGAACTTTGACATCAAACAGATCGTCTCCCAGCGGCTTGGGGAGAACTACGAACTGCACGAGAAGTATATCAACCCGACGTTGGTGAAGGTTTTTCGCACCATCGGTTTCGACAAGACCTACACGAAAGCCAAGGGCCAGTATCTGTGGGACAAGGAAGACAACCGCTACCTCGACATGTTGAGCGGCTTTGGCGTTTACTCGATCGGCCGCAACCATCCTCAGGTCGCGCAGGTCATTCGGGACGTGCTCGACCTGGATTTGCCCAACATGGTGCAGATGGACTGCGCATTCCTGGCGGGGTTGTTGGCCGAGGCGCTCGTCAAACGCTGTCCACCGCATCTCGACGCTGTTTTCTTTTGCAACTCCGGCACGGAAGCGGTGGAAGCTTCGTTGAAGTTCGCACGCGCGGCAACGGGCCGCAGCAAGTTCGCGTATCTCGACCACGGTTGGCACGGGTTGTCGCTCGGTTCGTTGGCCATCATGGGCAATGAAGAGTTTCGCGAAAGTTTCGGTGAGATGTTGCCCGGCGTGGAAGTGCCTTATGGTGATCTGCAAGCGCTGGAGAAGGCGCTGGCGAAGAAGGACATCGCCGCGCTGGCCGTGGAATGCATCCAGGGCAAGGGTGTGCGGATTCCGCCGGAGGACTACCTGCCCGCGGCGCAGGCGCTGTGCCGCAAGTACGGCACGCTGTTTTTTTGCGACGAAGTACAGACGGGTTACGGAAGGACCGGCAAACTGTTCTCCTTCCAGCACTGGAACCTGGAGCCCGACATCATCTCTACCAGCAAGGCGCTCAGCGGCGGATACGTGCCGGTCGGCGCGATGATCACGCGGCGATGGATTTACCAGAAGGTTTTCAATCGGATGGATCGCTGCTGGGTCCACTCGTCGAGCTTCGGCCGCAACAATCTCGGGATGGCCGTGGGCCTGGCGACGTTGCACGTGTTGGATGAAGAGAAGCTCGTCGAACGCAGCGCGACGCAGGGCCAGAAGTTGCTCGACGCGATCAATGGATTGAAGGCCAAACACGAAATGCTGATGGAAGCGCGCGGCAAGGGCTGCATGATCGGTATCGAGTTCCACGAACCGAAGAGCCTCAAGCTGAAGATGGCCTGGAAGATGATCCATGCGGCGCACGACGGACTGTTTGCGCAGATGTTGGTGATGCCGCTGTTGCAGAAGCACCACGTGCTAACGCAGGTGAGCGGGAACCATGGCGATATCATCCGGATTCTGCCGCCGTTCGTCATCACCGACGAGGACATCCAGTATTTTGTGCATGCGCTCGATGACGTTCTTAGTGATTGCTACAAGCTGCCCGGGCCGATGTGGGACCTTGGGGCGAACCTGGTGAAAGCGGCGCTACGCAACAAGGGCGAAAAGCAGCCGGAGACGGTCGCAGCGGGCGCCCGGTAGTTCCATCCGTCACACCGAAGAACAATTGTCTACATGCGACGACGGTCTCTAACTGTCCTGGGCAGCGCCGTATGCCGCTGGCCCCGGGTATTCCTCCTGGTCGGCGTGATGCTGGCCGTTGCCGCGGGCGTGTTCGCGGTTTGCTGCCTGGAATTTAAAACCAGCCGCAACGACCTCATTGGTCGGAACAGCGAATACTGGCGGTTGTATAGCGAGTACGCCCGCGAGTTTCGCGCGGAAGAAGATTACATTCTCGTCGTTGAAAGCAACCAGCCCGCGCGAAACCGCGCGGTCATCGACGCCCTGGCGACGTCGTTACTGTCGCCGACGAACAATCCCGCGACGGGCGATGCGTCGGGCGCGCAGATGTTCGCGCGCAACGACCTGTATTACCGCGTCAACTTCGACAAGCTGAAGCCCTGGTTTCTCTACTACCTCCCGATTGACGACCTGAAACAGATTCAGGGTTCGATCAAGGACTTCAAGCAACTCGTCGCGATCCTGGAACACCGCCCGAAGCTCGATACGTTCTTCGATTCGATGAACCGGATGCTCATGCAGATGGATGGGGCCCCGGAAGCCCAGCGGCGGCAAATGGAAGCGTTCCTGCCAACGGTGAGCGCGATCATCGGGCAAATGGCGACGGTAAAGACCAATGATGAAGCGGGCGGATTGCTGTCACCGTGGGCGAGCGCGTTCTTCAGCACGGACATGGTGAGCCAAGCCGAGGAACAAATGCAGTGGCAGGGCTACCAAACTTTTCGCAAGGGACAGATGTTCCTGCTGCTCGTCCATCCACGGGTTGAGAACGGGACCGCGGAGGCCCTGCATGAAGCGACGATCCCGAAACTGCGGCGCGTGATCGCGCAGGCGCAAACCCAGTTCCCTGATGTGAAAATCAATCTTACGGGCGAGCCGGTGCTGGATTATGACGAGATGCTCCAGTCGCAAAATGACGCGACCAAGGCGACCGTCCTCACCTTTGTTCTGATTTGCATCCTGTTTGCGGCTGGTTTCCGCGAAGTACTGCGGCCATTGATGGCGGTGGTCACGATGATCATCGTCCTGGCGGGGTGCATGGGATACGCCACGCTCTCCGTTGGCCATCTCAACATAATCACGGTGACGTTTGCCGTGATGATCCTCGGGCTGGGTATCGACCTGGGGATCCAGTTTATCGCGCGTTACGAGGAAGAACTGAAGAAACACTCCCAACGCGCGGAGGCGGTGCGGCTGGCAATCGAGCACACCGGACCGAGCATCATCACCGCGGGTGTGACGAACGCCGCCGCTTTCTTCGCGATGGGACTGAGCGGCTTTCGCGGGGTGATCGAACTCGGCGTCATCGCGGGCGGTGGGATGCTGATTGCGACAGCCGCGACGATGACCGTGCTGCCGGCGTTGCTGTTGCTGGTACACCGCAAGCACGAGGCCACGCAGATTCCCGCGCAGTCGATGGCGACGCACATCGAACAGTTCCTGGTGCGACGGCCTTACTGGATGCTCACGGCATGCGCCATCCTCACGGCGGGCGCGCTGTTGGTGGGCTGGACGGTGCGGTTCGACTACAACGTGCTGGATCTGCAATCGAAAGGTTTGCCGTCGGTCGAAACGGAACTACGGCTCTTAAAGGCCGACGTGGAATCGACCCTGTTCGCGTCGATTGTCTGCAACGACTTCCAGGAAGTACGCGCGCTCCACGAGCGTTTGAGCAAGCTTCCCACCGTAGCGACGGTGCACAGTATCGCCGAGGTGATCCCCGAGCGACAGGAACAGAAAACGGAGGTCATCCACGGCATCAAACAGGAACTGGGATCGGTGCAGTTTGCGGTCCCGGCGTACGATCCGGCCGACGCCGAACTGGTGTTGCACTCGCTGGCATCATTGCGGCTGCGGGCCAGCCAGCTACTGGCTACAGCGACCACGCGCGGCGACGCGACCAGCCAGGCGGCGTTGAAGCCGCTGGCCGAAACGGCTACGCAGACCCGCACAAAGCTGCAGACCATGGAACCAAATGAACGCCAGGCGTGGCTGGAGCGATATGAAAAGCGGTTCTATGCGGACCTGGAGGCGCAGATGCAACTTCTCGCAGGACAGGCCGACAAACCGATGGAGTTGAACGACGTGCCGCAGGAGGTGCGCCAGATGCTCGTGGGCAGGTCCGGCAAATTCCTGATCCGCGTGTTTCCGAAGGAGAACATTTGGGAACGAGAGGCGCTGGTCAGGTTTGTTACCGACATCAAAGCAGTGGCGCCGAACGTGACGGGGACCCCGCTGGGTCTTTTCGAGTTCATAGAGATCCTCAAGACGGGCTATTGCAAAGCGGCGTTGTGGGCACTGCTCGTGATCGCCATCCTGATCTTCGTTGATTTTCGCGGCGGCTACGCCACGCTCCTGACGATTCTGCCGCTGCTGGTTGGCATGGCCTGGATGCTCGGCGCAATGGCCGTCGCGCGGATTGATTTCAATCCCGCCAACATCATGGTGCTGCCATTGATCGTGGGCATTGGTGTCGCCTATGGGATTTACGTCGTCCAGCGCTATCGGGAGAGCCATGAGGCGACGTTCTATAGCAAGAGCACGGGACGCGCGGTCATTCTGTCGGCATTGACGGCCACGGTCGCTTTCGCCAGCCTGCTCATTGGCGCGCACCGCGGCATTCGCAGCCTCGGGCTGGTGATGACGATCGGGGTCATTGCCTGCCTGATTGCCGCACTCGCGCTGCTGCCAGCGCTACTGGAGGTCGCGCGCCGCAAGGGCTGGAAGGTATGAGCCGGCAGTACTACCAACCCGGTGGCAACCTGCCGGTTTCCCGCACCATAGCGGCAATTCTCGGCAGCCTGCTGACAGCGGTTTTACTGGGAGCCGGTTACGGATGGGCAATCCTTTACGTTCCGTACGCCGGACACATGGCGGTGTTCCTGGTGGCGGTCGGTTTCAGTGGGCTGCTCGGAGTTTTTACCGGTTACTGGCTACGGTGGGTGTTGCTGCGCAACCGGACGTTGGTCGTGACCGGGGGCGCAGTCGTGACGATGATCGCTTGGTACACGGGATGGGTTACCTGGTCATGGGTCTTACTGCGGCATGCGGATTACAGCGTGAAACCATGGAATGTGTTTTTCCAGCCGCGTGTTGTGTGGGGAGTGGTTCGTACGATCAACCAAGACGGTCTGTGGACGATCGATAATTCCACACCAACTGGAATAGTGCTCTGGGGCATTTGGCTGGCAGAGGCGATCGTGATCATTGGCTTTGCCCTGTATATCATCGTGTCGATGGCGACCGACGACCCGTGCTGCGAACGTTGCCAGTGCTGGTGTGAGCGTAGCGGTGGTTTGAAGGTGGCACTGATGGACACCGCGGAATTCAAGCGACGCCTGGAAGCACACGACCTGGGTTATATTTTGCAGTTTCGTCCGCCACCGGCCAGTGCCAAGGAATGGTTGCGGCTCCAGTTACACAGTTGCCCGAAGTGCCACGAATTGCACACCCTGACGGCGAAGATCGTGACGGACACGCCCGAGGTCACGAAAGCGGGCGTCGTGAAAACGGAAACATTCATGAACCGACTGCTGGTTAGTTCCCCCGTTGCGAAAGCGCTCCGTGACATCGAGGCGAAATGGGATACGGCCGAGTCAGAGCGTGTTTGAGAGTGAGCGCCAACCGTGGCTACGTGTTGCGCGCTGCCAGGGCTGGATGGTGTAGCTGTTCCACGGCGGCCTGGAGGAAGCGCGCGAGCTTGTCGCCGGAGAGCTTGGCGCGATAGCCGAGACGGGCGAGATCGGCGAGCACGCGCGGGTCGCGCGCGCAACTGGAAATCACCCGCTTTGCGCGCAACTGGCCGAGCACGAAGAAATCGTTGAACTCGTCGGGCAGGTTTTCATCGACGTTGTCGGTGATGCAGCGGACGGCGAGAAAATCCGTCTTGCGCGCCGCGCAGACGGAGGCAACGGCGCTGGTTTCCATGTCGACAGCGAGAGCACCGGTGGCTTTGCCGATCCGCGCCTTGTTTTCCGCCCGCAAGACCATCTCATCGGTCGTCATGATTTTCCCGTAGTGGACGCGCAGTCCCGGTGTATCGTCGCCGTGGATGCGATCTGGGTGGAGGGGTTTGTGAGTTGAGTCCCACGTAATCCGTGTCCCCTGATCTTTGCGAAGCTCGAGAATCTCGGTGCCAACAACAACGTCACCGGCATGCACGTCCGGCTGAAGTCCGCCTCCAAAGCCGGAACTGATAACCAGATCCGGTCGGTAGCAGTGGATGGTCATCTCGGCAGCGATGCGGGCGCATTCCTTGCCGATGCCGAGAGCGAGCAGGGCGACCGGTTGACCGCCGAGCGTGCCCTCGTGGAAATCGAGATGTTCCTGGCGGACGACGTGGTCGGCGTCGGCGCGGCGCAGGATGGGCTTCAACTCCTGGCGAACGGCAACAAGGATGGCGATCATGGTTCTCGGCGCCCCAGCAAAAGCGCCGCGACAGCCACCCTAGCTGCAGCAGTCGTCACCGTGACCATGGTCATGGGTCGTCGCGGCGACGGCAGCATTGACTTCCTTGTCCGCGAGCACCTGACGGATGTTGGATTGCACGGAATCGCGCTTGCCGGTGAGGTGGCCCCGGCCGGTGGTAACGCCGTTATAGGCATCCACCTGGGAACCCGCGGCGATCGGCTGCGGTTTCGCGCCGAAGTTGTAGCGGATGAGCTTCCAGGTATCACCGCGTTGGGTATCGATGCCGAGAGAGGGCGTGGGCTCGTAACCGCAGTGCGTCATGCAATTCTCGCAGCGCGGGTCGCGGGCAACGCCGTCAAAGACGCCGTATTTGTCCCAATCGACCTTGGTGAGCATTTCCTGGTAGCCTTCGTAATGGCCATCGGTCATGAGATAGCAGGGGGCCTTCCAGCCTTTGACGTTACGGGTCGGGATGGCCCACGCGGTGCAATGCAGGTCGCGCTTGCCAGCGAGGAACTCGAGATAAATCGGCGAACCGAAGAAGGTGTATTTCTGGCCCCACTCCACGACTTTCTTGAACTTCTCGCGGGTCAGCTTGCGAGTGAGGAAGAAGTCCTCGGGCTGCTTGTTGAGGCGCTTGATCATGTCTTTCTTGGCGGCATCGTACTCGTAGCCCGGGGTGATGGTATGCCCGTCGACGCCGAGGGCCGAGAGGAAGTCGAACATCTTCTCGATCTCATCCATGTCGGTCTCTTTGTAGACCGTGCAGTTCGTGGCGACCTGATAGCCGAGAATTTTGGCCATCTTGATGGCTTCGATGCATTCCTTGAAGACGCCTTCCCGTTCGACGATGAGATCGTGGATGTATTCGAGACCGTCGATGTGGACGTTCCAATACATCCATTTCGAAGGCTTGATACCCGGGCGGCCGTCATTCTTGCCCTTGCGGATTTCGGTGGCTTCCTTGTCCGTGATGAGTTCCTGCGCCAGCAGCGCCTTTAGCCTGGGCTCGATTGCCGGGGTGTACGTGCGGGCGAGGTGATCACGCATCTTTTTGCGCATGAACATGCCGTTCGTGCAGACATAAACGATGCGGCCCTGGTCGAGCAGGCCGTCAACGAGTTCCTCGATCTTCGGGTAGATGAGCGGTTCGCCGCCGCAAATGGAGACCATCGGCGCGTTGCACTCGGTGGCGGAGCCGAGGCACTCTTCGAGGCTCATCATGTCCTTGAGATTGGTGGAGTATTCGCGAATACGGCCGCAGCCGGTGCAGGTGAGGTTGCAGGTATGCAACGGCTCGAGTTGGAGCACGAGGGCGAATTTGCCGGTCTTTTTGATTTTGTTGGTGATGATGTGCCGGGCAATTTTCGCCGACAATGTAAATGGGAATCTCATTTTAAGCTTCTCCTGGGTTCAAAATTTTTCAGACTTCGGTCAGATGCGCCAACGCGCGCAGGCGCGCCACTTTTCTAAGAATGCGCGGTTGCTTGTAGAACAATTGGATAACGCGTGATTTTTCCTGTTCGCGCGGCACGGGCGGGAAGCCCTGCATCAAATTGCGCGCATACATCCCCAACGCCATGAGCGGGAAATAATGACGGTAGTAGTGATAACGCAGATAGAACACGCGGGGGAAACCGGTGCCCGTGAACAATTCCTCATCCCACCCACCGTCGAGTTCCTGTTGGTTGAGGAGGTAGGTGATGCCGCGGGCGAGTTCCGGCGAGTTGACTTCGTCCGCGGAAATCAGACCCATGATCGCCCAGGCCGTTTGCGAGGCCGTACTCTTGCCGATGCCTTTGAACTGCGTGTCGTCGTAGCTGCGCAACGACTCGCCCCAGCCGCCGTCGGCGTTTTGGGACGTCTTCAGCCAGGCCACAGCGCGGCGCACGTATGGCAGGCGCATGTCTTCACCGATCAGGCGCAGGCCGCGCAGCACCTGCCACGTCCCGTAGATGTAATTCGTGCCCCAGCGGCCGAACCAGGAGCCGTCCGCGCATTGGTCACGCTTGAGGAAGCGAATGGCCTTCTGGACGCACTCGTCTTCCATCGTAAATCCGAAATGGCCCAGACATTCCAACACGCGGGCGGTGATGTCCGCGGTGCTCGAATCGATCATGGCATTGTGGTCGGCGAAGGGCACCTGGGTGAAGAGCCACTTGTCGTTGTCCTTGTCGAAACTCGCCCAGCCACCGTCCTTGCCCTGCATCCCGAGGACCCAGCGGGTACCACGACGGATGGCGGCGAATTTCTCGCGATCAAATTCCGTGCTGACGCGATTCAACGCCATCAGGACCATGGCGGTGTCGTCAACATCGGGATAAAACTCGTTGTCGTACTCGAAAAACCACGCGCCGACGGGCTTGTTCGGTTCGGTGTAGCGATGGCTCTCGGAATGTTTCACGCGCCAGTCGCCGGGGCGACGCACTTCCTTGTCGAGCAGCCAACGGGTGGCGGATTGAAGCGCGGCGTGGTCGGCCGACAGGCCGGACTCGTGGAGGGCGTTGACACTGATGGCGGTGTCCCACACCGGGGAAAAGCAGGGCTGCAGCCGAAGTGTGTCGCCTTCCTCGATTTCGAGTTTTTCCATCTCGCGGATGCCGTGCACGACGAGGTAGCTTTCGTTGCTGTAACCCAGCACGCGCAATGACATGACGTAGTTGGCCATCGCGGGGAAAATCGCGCCCAGACCGCCGGGCGTCCGGCCGTGCTCGATCACCCAGCGTTCCGCCTTGCGCAGCGCGAAGCGCCGTACGAACGGCATGGGATGATGGCGGTGGACAAATTTCAGTAGGTGGTCAACCAACAGGAAGAAATTGTGCCAGGTGCAGGTGCGTTCGTCGCGCGCCAGGCGGATGTCGGCTTTTTCGCGGCCGCCGACCCACAGTTCATCGAGCTGCCATTCACGGGGAAGAGGTTTGATCGGTTCGCATGAGCGGATGATGGATAGCGGCACGAGCATCGCCCGCGACCATGAGGACATGTTGTAAATGCTAAAACTGAACCACTTCGGCAAAAGAATCAGTTCCGGCGGAATCGCCGGGCAGCCGCCCCATGGGTACAGACCGATCATGGCCAGGGCGATCTTTGTGAAGGTGTTACAGCGGGTCATCCCGCCGGCCGCGAGAATCGCGTCGCGGGTCTTGATCATGTGCGGGGCATACACGGAATCGCCCGCCATTTTAAGGGCGAGGTAACCCTTGACGGAAGCGCTTAACTCCATCGGGCCATCGGGATAGATGGACCAGCCACCATCTGCAAGGGCCTTGGAGCGGACGTAATTGGCTACCTTGCGGAGGGTAACCGGGTCGAGTTTATCAACGAAATGCAGGTAAAAGAGGTACTCCGACTCCAGGATGGTGTCGCCTTCCAGCTCGGCGCACCAGTGGCCATCCTGAGCCTGCTGATCCAACAGCCAATCCTGCGCCCCGGCAATGGCCCCTTCGAGACGCTCATCTAATTGGAGATACGAATCTTCCTTCGCTTGAATCATACTCTCGACAGCACCCTCCTTAAACCTTGTAGCACTAAAACAGTACAATACGCGAACCGGCGTTGTAAAGCTGATTTAACTAGGATGGTTTCCTAGATTACCGTTCCAAAAATTCACCAGTTCCGTAGCCAAATTGTAACCGGCCCGAGGGCCAGCCAAGCTATCAGACCAATCCGGGGGGAAAAGCGTTGAATATTTGGGTTGCGCAAAACGTTGGCACACAAGCACTGCCACGCCCAAATCCGATTCCGAGCGAATCAACCGCCCCACTGACTGAATAACGCGATTCATCCCGGGATAGAGGTAGGCGAATTCGAAGCCTTTGCCGTAGTGTTCCTCATAGTATTGACGCATCAATTCCCGCTCGAAACTCACCTGCGGGAGGGCTGGACTGACAATGATGACGCCGGAAAGCGTTTCCCCTGGGTAATCAACGCCTTCGGCGAACAATCCCCCCTGGACTGCTAAGATTAGTTTTGGCGGTTGGCGCTCTTTCAGGGACTCCAAAAGCGCGAGACGCTGCGACTCGGACATCTTCGGTTCCTGAACGATGACCTCCCAAGCGCCATCTGGTACCCGGGTAGCCACGCCGCGCATGAAATCGTAGCTGGGGAACAAGGCCATGTAGTTGCCGGGGCGGGCGGCGGCGGTGGTCGCGATGATATTGGCGATTCTCCCGTAATGGGCAACCCGCGCCCGAAATGTGGTTGAGACGGTCGGCACGACGATGATGCGCCGGTTCTCCTTGGGGAAGGGCGAGGGGAAATTCGCCTGGTCGGTCCGCTCGGGATCGAAGCCGAGCATTTTACGGTAGAACTCCATCGGGTCGAGGGTGGCCGACATGGCGATGACACTGTGAAAACCTTCGTGCCGCTGGAACAATTGGCGTGACGGATCTTTGCAGACGATCTTCAGCGCTTCGCCGCCGGTGGCGTCGTAGATGTAAGAGAACTCCTCGCCTTCCATGGCCAGCACGCCGCAGAACTGGCCGAGCGCGGAAAAGAATTCGTCCACAGGGTCGTCGGGGATAACGCGACCGCTGGTCGTCTTGTCCAAGAGATAGCGCATCGACAGCTTGCTGAAGGTCGGCTTGAGTTCGTCGAAGAAACCGCGCGGCGATGGAATGAGATATTTGTCCTGGGCGAGTTCGGCGTCATCGAGTTGGGTGTATTCGTCGACTTTGGGACGAGCTTGCGAGCGGAAGAAGTCGTCGATCTGGTCGAGGAACTTCTTCAGCTCTTTTGCGAGGGACGGGTCCACGTGGCGGAGGTTGCGTTTCAGGTCGAGGATCTGCTGGCGCGAGAGAACGGGCGAGTAATACTCCAGCGCGCGCTGCACGAGATTGTGCGCTTCGTCGATGATGAGGATGGCGTCGGAGTAATCGGCGTCGAGGAAGAAACGGCGGAAATAAACTTGCGGATCGAAGACGTAGTTGTAGTCGCAGACGATCACATCGGTCAGTTCGGCCTCGATCAAGGCCAGTTCGAACGGGCATAGGCTCACGCCGCGACCCGCTTCCATCATGGCTTCGGGAATGATGAGGCGTTGCGCGAGCAAACGGTTCACGATGCCGGTGCCTTCGAGTTTCGCATGGAAGTCGCGGAGGTGCGGACAGAATTCTTCGCGGCAAGCGTAGACGTCGTTGATACACATGCTCTCGCGGGCACGAAAGAAAACGGCATTCGGATGCGCGGACTTATTCGCGCCCATGCGCTGAAGGGTTTCGCGGACGATTTGCTGCTGCGTATTCTTGGCGGTGACGAAGAAGACGCGTTTATCGTGGGCGAGGGCGTACTTTACCACGGGATACAACGCGGCGGTGGTTTTGCCCACGCCGGCGGGCGCGGTAACAAGCAAATGCCGGCCTTCTTTCAGGGCGTGCTCGACTGCCGCCATCATTTCGTCCTGATGCGCGCGGGGTTTGTCGTGCGGGAAGCGGAGCGAACCGGAGTGCGTGCGGCGTTCTTCCTGGCGGCGCTGTTCTTCCTGCGCTTGCGCGATGAGCGAACGCACGCGTTCGGCGATCAGGCGTTCGCAGTCGTCGAACGGCCCGTGAATTTCGATTTCCCGCGTCGCGCCGTCCGCCACGTTCACAAAGACCAGGCGACCAAGGGCGCTTTTCTGTTCCTGTTCAATGAAGAAGCAATACAACCGGAGCTGCTCGACATAATGCGGGTAGGAATTCGCGTCGAGCGCGGCGAACACGAGCGACGGCACGACGACGGACTTGATTTCCTCGATGACGTACGCACCACCGTTGTGGGGCGGATGAACGCCGTCGATACGGCCCGAGATCGTCACGTCAAAACCGTCGACGACGGTCTTGTGGCGGATGGTGATTTCTCGCGCATAGCCCTCGTAGAGCCCGGCCTGGGTGCGCTGATGGGTTACGTGCGCTTCGCGTCCCAGCGCTAGCCGCGTCCACACGCCCAACCCCGCCACGCGATTGCCGTTGGTGACCGGCTCCGCGACGATGTCGCCGACGCCGAGGGCGATCTTCTTTTTATCCAGTTGGATTTTGACGGACATTGCGAGGGGAGAATAGCGTAGTCGGGCGGAGAAGGCAAAAGGCAGATGGAAGAAGGCGGAAGGGAAAGAGCGAATTCACCACGAAGGCATCCGCCGTCGCCGAGGCTATGGCGGACAAGCTGAAGGCGCGATCCGAAGCTTGTGTTTAACGATACGCGCTTGGCGTGTTGATCATGAAGTCGATTACTTTGTCGCTGACGCCGCTGTTCTTGAGGTCGATGATTTCGGCTGTCGACAGGCGATAGACCGTCTGGGAATTGCGGATGTGGCTCAGAATGACTTCGTCACTGAGTCCCGTGTTTGCCAGCGCTTTTACATCGGCCACGCCGATCGATTGCCCCTCGCCACCACGCTGGATTGGGGGTGGCGGTGGACGGTTCGCAGACTGTTGTTGCGGGATGTCGATTACTTTTGGCGCCGGTGCAGGCGGATCGTAGGCGACTGCTGGCGGTGAATCGTAGACCACAGGCGGTGAATAATAGGTCGGCGCGTAGTAATACGGGGGTGGGGAATAATAATACGGGTCGTAGTAGTACGGGTACGGCGCGTACGCAAACGGGAAGCCAAAGAAGAAACTGCCTCGGAATCCACCACCACGGAACCCGCCACCCCGAAATCCGCCACCATGGAAATCCCCGCCGCGAAATCCACCGCCACCGTGGAATCCGCCACTGCCGCCATGGAATCCGCCGCCTCCGCTATGCGACCCACCGCTGCCAAAGCTGCTGTGTTGTTGGGCGTAGGTTGTTTTCGAGCCCAAGAGGCTGGTCCCGAGCGCTACGGCTGCGATTACGAGAAATTTTGAGGATTGTTTCATATATGCACTCCATTCTGCTTACCTACCTACTACGATGAGACTACTCTCGATGTGGATTTATTCAAGGGGGAACATCTTAACGCTCAACGCTCAAGTGGGCGGAGTGTAAAGTTCACCACGAAGGCATCCTCCTCCGCCAAGGCTACGGCGGACAAGCTGAAGGGCGCGAAGTAGGTGGGCGACGGCGTTGCGCTGCTGCATGGAGGGCGAAAGCTATTCGGCCTAAACTTCCTGACCTCCGTAGGCCCATGCGATTGCGAGCGATGGCGCAACTGCGGCAAACGTAAATTCCCTATGAATACAGGTCTGGGCGCATTTGTCGGAGTTATTTTGTGCTTTCCTTACGATTTCCCAGGAAGTCTAATAGGGCTTGTTAGCGCGCTCGATACTAAGGAAACCGCCCCTTAATTGAATCGCATCGCTTAGAGGGAGTGAACAATCGCGATTGCCGAATCGAGGTGCGGCGGGAGAGTGAACATCCGCAACATCCGGCGGGAGACGCGACAGCATGCCAGATTCAGGCGAGCAGGGAAAACAATGTCCTGATTGCGGCCAAACCCTCAGGCCCGATGTCGGTATCTGCCGGCACTGCGGATATGTCTTTCCCTCCGGCAAAGCTGCACGAGCCGGTCCGTTGGGACTGACTCGTGAGCTGGCCGCGCAAACGGCCACAGGGGACAGGGTTTCGACCTGGGTCAAACTGCTATGGCCCATCGTGGCCGTTGTTGGTGTGGTCGTCCTGACCTTCACTGTGTTTCATGGCTTCCAACGCACAGACACCTGGGAACAAGCGCAACGCGAACTGCGCATGCCAAAATCGTATGATTCGGATTTTGAAGCGTTTGTTGTCGCGGCGTATCGACAGGACGGTATGACTGCAGAAGTGCGCGCCAGCGACGGGATTTGCCTGATTAATGTCGCCCAGGACATGTCGGGCGGGATCATGAACAAGCTTGGTGCCAAGCTCGGTGCGCTCGCCATTGGTGCCACCTATGCAGCGCTGCGCCAGAAACACGGTGACGATCCGGTGGCCACCGTCACCATTTTCACCAACGGTCGTCGTTACGCCAGCGCGACCTGCGATGGGCATCAGCATCCGGAGTTCCTCAAGTAGGGCGGCCTTCGGCAAAAGAGGAAAGGCAGAAGGCATCTGCCGGCGCACCTCGTGCTTCCTCCTTCGCTGAAGCTACGGCGGACGAGACAGGGCGAAACGGAAACCGGCTTCGCTCGGCTCATCCATCAGACCGTTTTGGATCTGCCGAGCAGCAGGGCGATTCCGCCGGCCAGTGCCAGCGCCCCGGCCACTGGGGGAATATAGTGAGTGTGGGTTGTCTGCACTTCCACACCGAGGACATTGGCGGGCTTCCCACTGGTCTTGTACGTGATGCCCGAGTATGCGAGCACCACGATGCCGAAGGCGATCAGTATCATGGCAATCATTCGTGTATTCATCATGAGCCTCCGATTTTTTTGGGTAACCGTTTCTTACAGGACTCTGCGGCCCTGAATGACCCTGACCAGAACCATAATAATGGCGATCACCAGCAGGATATTAATAAACCCGCCCATCGTGTAACTGCTCACCAGTCCCAGCAGCCACAGAATAATTAGTATGACGGCAATCGTGTACAACATTTGATTCTCCTTCCGGGTTCCTCGGGTTCGTTGCCGGCCGGCGCACCCGCACCGGCCGACAGCGATCCACGAATACCTGGTGTTAGATGCGTCCTATTCGACGCTCATGTTGTTGACGACATTCTTCACGCCGTTTATGTCGGCCACAAGCTTGGTGACCAGGTCCTTCTCGGCGGAGTTCTTCGCCTTGCCACCCAAAGTGACCACACCGTCGGTCGTTGTGACCGTGGTATTGAGCGCACTGGTCGAGCGATGTGACAGCAGAGCCATCTTGACCTGGGCAGTGATGGACGCGTCATCGATTTTCTTGCCCATTGTTTCCCCGGACTTCTTCGAGTCCTTGGCCACCGTCATTTCGTTCTTTACGTCTTTGACGCCATCGACGTCCTTGGCATATTCGGTGGTCAGGTCCTTTTGGGCCTGGGTGGCGGCTTCGCCGCGCAGGGTCACAATGCCATCCGCGACCGAAACCTCAGTCTGGCTGGCGCTGACGTTGCGATGAAACAACAGGGCGCCCTTCACTTTCATGCTGACCCACGTATCCGAGTTCTCGGTGGGATGTTCGCCTTTGACTTCGAGACGATTATCCACACTCTTAACGCCGGGCAGGCTTGCCACGGTATTCTGGGCCAGTGATTTGTGAGAGTCCTCGGCGACCGTCCCCGTCAAGGTGACGACACCGTCGTTGGACTCGATCTTAATGTCATCGCCCTTGAGGTACGTCTTGAACACGTACGTCTTCTTGGCGGATGACTGGATACGGGCATCCATCTCGGACGCCTGCACGGACATGGAGGTGGCCAACACAATGACTGCAACTGTCTTCAGCATCATTGAATACAGAGTTCTCATTTTACTCCTTTCATTCCACCGAGGTTTGGATCCTCGTTTCCGATCGTTCAGGACAGACGTGTCTATTTCTCTCCTTTGCTTTTGAACGGTTCTTTCAGCACGGCTTTGACGCCGGAGATGCTCTGGGTTACGGCGTTGCGGACCGCGTTCAATGCGGTGGAGCTCACTTTCTCGGCGCCTTTCAATGCCCCATGGGCCGCGGCCGAAGCAGCGTCTTCTGCGCTCACGCCGATGCCTTTGGCGGATTGGATCGCCCCTTCCACCAGACCGGTGGCAGCATGTTCGAGTTTACCGCCTACCGCGGCCGTGTGGTGGATCACCGCCCCGGCCGTATGGCCGATGGTGTCGATGGCCGCGCTGCCAACATGTTTGGTGCCGCGCAGCACCCCGACTACGGTTCCGCTCGCAGCATGCCCCAAGTGAGCCCCGACGTCTGCGGCACCCTGGATCGCGCCGCCCGCAACGTGGCCAATGGCTTCGGTCGCCGACGCGCCCACGTTGCCAGCATCCTTGAGGGTTGTGGAGAGCGTGCTGCCGACCGTATCCGCCGTCACCTTGGCGATGTCACCGCCCCCTTTGACCGCGGTAACAATCCCATTCTTGACCGTTTCCATCATCCCTGAGCTTCCTGTAGGCATGACTTGACTCCTTTCGTCTGGCACCTGTGATTGTTCCCGGCTCGGGCTGCGAGGCCACAGGTACATCAACCAGCGCAGACCCGGATTGTCAGCCGGTGTTCTCCTAGTGATTCCCTCGGTCGCTGTACCAACACTTGTAATATACGTCCTGGCGAGAATGGTAGTATACAGGCTCGGATGCCAGATTATCCTTAGGAAGGATTCCTATTCGCCAGCCGCGCCCCCTTGTTTGAAACCAGGTACTGCGGGGGGATTAGGATTCGGTAGCCAAGTAGCCATGTAGCCTAGTAGCCGAGTACCCAGGGAAAGTGAAAGGGGGAAGTCGGAGAGGGAGAGAATGAACGACGCGGCGCGCCCGGCGGTCACGCCCTACCTTTCAAGCGGAGGCGGCCCACGGTCAGCGCCGTCCAACATCACTCCAGCAACGCGACGCGGCCGGTGTCGAGATCGTAGCACGCGCCGACCACGCGGAGTTTGCCGGACTTGACCAGGCCGGAGAGAATCGGGGCGGTGTTGCGGAGTTGATTGACGACATGGTGCACATTGGCGCGGACGGCGTTGTCCAGGGCGTCGCCGGGCTTTCCCTTGGTTTCCTCCACTGCGGGCTTGATCTTCTTGACGACGGACGCGACGTGGCCCGGCGCCTCGCCGCCAGCGACCGCAGCTGACACGGCTCCACAGCGGGTGTGTCCCAGCACGAGAATTAGCGGCACGCCAAGATGGTCGGCGGCGTATTCGATGCTTCCGAGGGCGACGTCATCGACAACGTTGCCGGCCGTGCGGATCACGAAGAGATCGCCAAGACCCTGATCGAACACGACCTCGGGTCCGACCCGCGAGTCCGAGCAGCCGACGATAATGGCGAACGGGTCTTGTCCCTTGGCGACCTCGGCGCGTCGATCAGCGCCCTCGTTCGGATGGATGACCTTGCCGGTGACAAAGCGTTCGTTGCCCGCCTTGAGTCGCGCGAGGGCCTCGTCGGCGGTAACGGTAGCGGGTCCAGCCGCGTAGCCGGCGTAGAGGGCCGCTGTGAGAAAGATTAGTGCGCCGAGACCAACGAGACGGCTGTATTTTGTTGTCATGACCAGCCCTTTCCGTGACACACATCCTCACACCCCGGCGAGGGCGCAACAAGTCAGAAATCGCAAGGAGCACTGGCTCTCAGGCGGCGCTATGATCGAATGTTCACGACTAATGAGCCGGCGAGATCTCTATTTTCTGGCTTTATCTGGTTGCGGTTGAAGCTGTTGCGGCTAATTTTGTCGAATTGTTTCGAGCTTGACTCGCGGTGGGGTGTCCACTACACTATCTGCACGTCTAGAATTTGGGTAGGAGAAGCTTTCGGGCTTCACAATGCTAATAGGGGCACAAGGGATCAATGATGACAACCAACCGATTACTTTCTTGGGCGATTTGTCTGTCAACCGCCCTTTTCATCACGCACGCACCGGTTTCTGACGCGCAAATCGTCGATGGGCCACCCGTCAGCATGGCGAACCTAACCAATGGGCAAACCATCGTCGTCGGTGACAAGGCGTTCACGGATTTCACGATCAGCGGAGATTACCAAGCGAACCAGGTGAACGTGACGCCGATCACGGAGAACGGCGACTTCGGCATTCGATTCAGCGGCCCCTTTGTATCGTCCGGCACCCCAATGGCCATGACCCTGGGGTATCAGGTAAGCGTGACGAATTCGCTGAACCTGATTTCCGCGGCGAATCTGCTGTTCAATGGAGTGGTGGTGGGCGGGGCGGGTACGGCGCAGGTCACCGAGCAGGTCTTCACCAACAATACGTTTTACGGGCAGATGAGCGTTTTCGCCACGCAGACATCCACCGTGTCGTCAGCGAGTTTGGCAATCGTCCCGCCGCAGCCGCTCCTGACCATCAACAAGAACGTGAGCCTGACCGCGACGGTGCCGGCCTTCTCGAGCATTTCGACAATCGACCAGACTTTCACGCAGGTTCCCGAGCCCAGCGCAATGGTCCTGGTGGCGGCGGGATTCAGCGGCCTGGCCTTGCTGCGACGCCGACGTTCGTGACGGTGACGACGTGCCGACCGGCAGTTTTCCCAACACACCTGGTAGTACTTTCGCATTCCAGTCTACGCGCTGATTAAGTCTGTGATCCCATTTACCCTTCTGGTCGGCCATTACTACTGCGGCTTGTTATCGACATACCTTTGTTCTGGACATCGGATTCCGATAATGGTATGATGCGGGGATTGAACAAATGAACCCTCAACTCCCAACGTTCAACACAACTTTCAGGGGGGCCAGCACGGCGACAGAGCGCCGTGGCTACAAAGGGACAAGGGGTGAAAGAAACGTGCCATACTACCAAACGAACCCACCGCTTTTTGACGGGAGTTTTGTTGGAAGTGGCTATGAATAAATTGGTTGTGCGAGAAAAAGGCGAGACAGATCGGTGGGTTCGTTTTCCAAAACGAACCCACCGGAGAGGGGTTTCCAGGGTCGTTTTGACGCGTGGAGGAGGGTATAAACGGGCGGGACGCCCGTTCTACGGAGACTGATGGGACTACGTATACATAAAAAGGTGCTGCTGATCATCGGCGTTCTCAGTTTGGGGTTCTGCGCTTTTGCCCCGGCAGGTTCGGCGCAGGGGTTGCCGACGTATGAAGATTTTCGGCGAGTGGATCGGATGCGGCGGATGACGGGACAACTGGAGACGGCGGAACTGATGAAGGTGACGCAGGTCGATCGGCGTTTGATCCAGCGGACGGCGCTGCAGGCGACGAATGATTTCCAGGTGGTATGGGGTGCGGCGGAGTTGATCAATAACTGGCCCCTCAAACGGGAGCTGTTTGCCTCGGCGCTGGAGGCGAGCGGGACGAATACGATGGTGGCGTTGCGCTATGCGTGCGCGGCGGCGCAGCAACGCGATGAGGAAGTCGCGCGGCCCCTGTTGCATCTCGTGGAGAAAAGTGATGAGGGCAACGGGGTGCCGTGGCTGGTGGAGCTGAGATTGCTGCAGTGGGAGTCGAAGGGGTTTGCGGAGTTGAAGGTGCCGGCGTCGCGGACGATCCACTACCGCGATTACGGGGTCGAGGCGGCGCGGGCGCGGATTCGCCTGCTGGAGACCGCAGGGTATTCGCCGTACGCGGCGCGGCGGTTGGGGTTTGCGCCCGAGACGCCCGTGCTCGGGATCGCGCGCGAGTTGACGGAACAGCCGATTGAGAAGGCGGCGGCGCCATTCGTGGTGGGAGTCGCGCGGGCGATGCAGGAGCGGCCGATGTATCTGCTGACGGAGTTGGTGGGGCAGACACTGGAGCGCGCGGCGACGATGGCGGGCGTGGAGGGGCAAACGAGCGCGGAGGTTTCGATGCGGGGTGTCGAAGTGGACCATCGTCGGGAGGAAATCAAGGCGTTGGTATCGTCGGTCGATCGCAACGTGGCGGATATGGCCACGGAGACCGAGATGGTGCGTTATTTTGATGATGTGTTGAACCTGGGCGAGGAAGTAGCCATGCGGCGCCTTGCCGGGAAGGTGCAAGGGAAACCGTTGCCGTGAGCGCAGACCTGTTTTTTAGGGGCTGTGCAGTTTCTCTGTCACCTTATGCCCGCCGTGGACCACTGGTAGTGTGAGTATGAAAACTACCCTTGAAAAGGAATTGTTCAGTGATGTGGAACTGGTCGAGCGCAGCTGCGGCGGTGATCGCGAGGCGTTCGGGTCGATTGTGGAGCGGTACCAGTCGCTCATCTGCGCGCTGACCTACAGCGCTTGCGGTAACCTGCAGGGCAGTGAAGACCTGGCACAGGTGACGTTCATCACGGCGTGGTGCCAACTGCGCAACCTGCAGGAACCCGGCAAGCTCAAGTCCTGGCTCTGCGGCATCGCACGGAATGTAGCAAATAATTCGTTTCGACAGGACAAGCGCGCACCGACGGTTCACGCTGAAAGTTTGGATTCAGTAGCCGAAATTTCCTCCGGCGTACCTTCGCCGCGCGAGCAGGTTATTAGCAGGGAAGAGGAAGCCATTTTGTGGCGGTCATTGGGTGAATTGCCGACGGCATACCGGGAACCGTTGGTGTTGTTCTACCGGCAGCAGCAATCCGTGGCGGAGGTCGCCGAGGCGCTGGACTTGAACGAAGACGCCGTGAAGCAACGGCTCTCGCGCGGACGTGCGATGTTGACGGAGCAGGTCACGGCATTTGTGGAAGGGGCTTTGCGGCAGACGACGCCGGGCAGTGGCTTTACGGCGGGTGTCCTCGCGGGGCTCCCGGCAGTCGCAACCTCGACGAAGATTGTTACGGCGGGTGTTGCCGCGGCGAAAGGCGCCACCATGACGAAGTCGGCGGCGAGTCTTGTGAGCGGTGGAGTGTGGGGTCTTCTCGGTAGTTTCTATTTTGCCATTCGCGCCAACATTGAAAATACCAAGTCTCCACGTGAACGGAAGTACATGGTGCGTTCGACCTGGGTTTCGATGGTGGTGTTGGTTGTCGGTATCTTCATAGGACTTGCGTTGCGCGACACGGTTCGGCACATGGATCAGCAGACCCTTGACGTGACCGTCGCGGTGTTGGCATTTGCACTGGCTGTCTACTCAATCGTGGCGGCGGAGTACAAAAATCGGCGGCGGAAACAGATCCAAATTGAGGATGGCACCTGGGTGGCGGCGGAATGGATGGCCGAGGGAAAACGAGAAGGGTTTTCGCTGAAGGCAGGGCAGGGCGGTTCCAAGGCAAATTCGTATGCGTCACTGGCCTTCGCGATCGGCATCGTCGTCTTCGTGGCGCTGGCGTTCTCGAAAGCTATCAGTGGGCACTGGATTCGGGCGTTACTGTATTTGGGCATTTGTGCGGTGTCTTTGTTTCGGAACATCCGTGCTTGGAAGCATCAACCACGTTTTGACGCACGCTTTAGTACGTGGGCGAGGTTTGCAGGCATGTTCGGGGTGTTCACGCTGGTGTTTTACAACCTCTCAGTTTTCCGGGGACCCCCGAATGTAACCACTGCAGGGACTATCATTGGTTTCAATCTGGGCATCGTGGTGGCTTATGGAGTGTTACTGTGGATGCTGGCTTGGTATCATGAGAAGGTTGATCGATTGCCGACGAAGCCGTGAGACTTTTAGAATAAAGCGGATAATCCCATGAAGAAAAATATTGTGATCGGAATGTTGGTCGCGGCCGTGATGGCGCTGGCGATTGCGGTTGCGATGCAGAGCCATGAGATTGGGATGCTGCAGGAACAGAAGCGGATGATGGTGTCCTCGATGGCGGAGAGGGTCAAAGCGATGTCACAACCCGCGCCAGTGGCGGAAGAGACGACGCCATTACCGGAAGCGAAACCGGTTGAACCCGTGGCTGTGCCGGCGCCCGTTCCTCAGGCAGCGCCCAGCGCGGGGGCGACGAACAGTCCTTTTGCCGGGATGGCGGAGATGATGAAGAGTCCGCAGATGAAAGAGATGATGCGTGCCCAGCACAAGATAGGCATCGATGGAATGTACGGGTCACTCTCCAAATATCTGAATCTTTCCACGAATGATATGGACGCGCTCAAGGAACTGCTCTTGCAACGACAAACGGCATTGATGGATTCGGGAATGTCCATGATGAACGGTTCCGCGGCGGATCGAAAACAGGCCGCGGAGGACGCCAAGACGGTCAAGACCGACTATGACAAGAAGATTCAGGACTTGCTTGGCACGCAGGACTATCCGGTTTTTCAGGAATACGAGAAGACCGCGGCGGACCGGATGTCGGTGCAGATGTTCAAAGGTTCATTGCCAGCGGACGCCACGTTGACGGATCAACAGGAAGAAAGTTTGATCGCAGCGATGGCCGAGGAGCGCAAGGCGTTGCCGTCCCTGTCGTCCTTGAACAACCAAACTCCCGATCCGGCTAAGTTTACCGAACAAGGTATGGCCGACATGCTGAAGCAGATGGAGCAATTGCAGCAGCGCAATTCCGAACGCGCCGCGGCGATTCTGACGCCTGCGCAGCTCGAGCAATTCACGAAAGTCCAGCAGCAGATGAACAACATGGCGGCAGCCGGTATGAAAATGGCCGCACAAATGTTTGGAAGCAAGAACGCCGCGCCGGCGCCCGCCGCTGCGACCGGTCCGTAGGAAATTACCCGCGCGGTTTACCGTTGCGTGTCGAAACGGTGCCCGCTATATTCCAACCATCTGGTGCGCGGACGTGGCGAAACTGGCAGACGCGCAGCCCTCAGAAGGCTGTGACCGCAAGGTCATGGAGGTTCAACTCCTCTCGTCCGCACCAACTCAAAACCCCTGGGTCTCGCCCGCCACTCGACGAACCGCCTGCTTCCGACGCTGGCAAGTGAGGGAAGGAGTTTTCCCTGTATGAGGAAACGTGCTACGGGCTGATGTGCCGCGGGGGCAGCGTGCTACCGTCGGCCCATTCGCCCTCGACCATAAGCTCGCGGCGCAAGCGTGGGACGCCACGCTCGTTGTGGTGGATCAGTGAGATGAGCAGTTGGATCGCGACCCTGCCGATTTCATTGGAGTTTTGATAAATGCCCGCGTCGCTGCCGCCGGCCATCACACTGGTCCTGGCCAGACCGATGTCTTGTGGCACACGGTAGCCGGCGTTGACGAGCATGTCGCGCAACGCTGCCTGATCGGTGAAGATCGCATCCGGCTTGGTTCGCTTTAGCCAGGCAACTAATTTCGGTTGGTTCTCCTGGCTTGAACTTACGGGAAACAGCAGCGGAGGAAGTCGCAAGCTCGCGAGATCCTGTGACTGTGCGAACAAGTAGCCGGCCAGAAACCGCAGCCGTGTTCCGACCGTGGCGTTCGTCACCATCCCAATGCGTTGATAACCATTCTTCCGAATGCTTTCGTAGGCTAGAACACTATCGAAGAACTGATCGGAGGAAGCCAGATGCACGCGTGGCGCGTGAATGGTGTGGCCGAAGCAGACCACGCAAAATCTCTCCCAGTGAAAATCGCCCCAGTCCGGGTACTTTCCGTGCCACCACGGCGGAATCAGTATACCGGGCACGTTGCGGGCCAACAGGATTCTCTCCAGCCGTTCGGGCGGCATCTTCTCGTCCAGAGGAAATTCTTCCAACCGGTAGCCGTTCCGATCGGCCTCGGCGGCCGCGCCTTGCCAAAAGAGATCGTAGTCCCCAACGCGACGAAGTTTCTTCGGATCGGGCCAATGGTTGATCCAGGCAATCTCGGCCGTGATGCGCGATGCCGTGTTGCTGCGGCGATAATGCGCCAGCGCGCTGAGCATCGCATCCGGGCGGTAACCCATCTCCTGCGCTGTCCGTTGCACCTGCTGGCGAAGAGACTTGGAGATCTGCCGGTCATCGCGCAATGCGCGGGAAACCGTCGTATGGCTGACGTTGAGCTGGCGCGCGATATCCGACAACGTGACGCGGGCGTTGGAGGGAGATGGTGCCATAGCGAGCAATTCTGGGTGCCAGTGTACACCAAATCCGCGCATCGCACAAGTGTGCGTAGGAAATGGCTTGTTTCAAAGTCTCTCCCTTGTTAGAAAGGTGCCCGTTCGAGGCGAGGTATTTCAACTCTGACGACGGGTCACCGAGTTCGACTCGGGATCATGAATGCCGCATGCGAGAGCGGTAGGGCTAATAGAGGGAGAGGGATACATGATTAACTCAACTAAGGTGAGGGACCAAAAAATGTCTTCTTTAAAGAAATTCGTCCTATTGGCAGGAGTAGCCCTGCTCTGCATGCAAGTAACACGCGCGGACGTTATTTACCGCGAAACATTTAGCAGAACAGCGGGTGCCGCCAATACCAATCTCGCCTATGTCGGATGGTCGGGATATTGGTCAACAACTGCCCAGTCAGATGCCTCGGTCTCTGTGAACAATTTCGGTGATGGCAGCTCTGTGGGCAAACCCTCTGGCGGCAGCATCACCAATGTCAATGCCGGTCCCAGCGATGGAAACACCAATGGCTTCCCGTTCGTCAGCGGCTTCTTGGCGGTCAGCAACAACGTGCTTATCACCACGTCCGAGTATGCCGTGAATCAGAGCATTTGGAACATTGGGAGCATCTCCTTCTTCAGCGGTAATACCAGCAACAACCCGAACAGCTTCGCAAATCCAATTCCCGGGTGGCGCATTGCCATCCAGATGGATGGTAACTGGTATGCCTCGTCCACGAACCTGGTTCAGACTAACAACATTGCGAATGCCGGGGCTTTCGCCACCAGCGGGCAACAGATGATCTTTAACTGGACAAATGCCGCCAGCGCCTGGCTCTCGTTGAATTTCACCGCTGGTTCCACTTTGACGCTCGGCAGCGCTCTGGGATCAGACCTTCCCACGGACCCCATCACGGCATTCGGGCTGTATTCTGACCCTTCTGTCGACACCAACGGTGTCGGGGGAATTCAGACCCGCCGCTTTGATACGTACGAAATCGATGGTGTCGCCTTCGTTCCCGAACCAAGCAGCGTGGCGTTGGTATTCATCGGTCTGGGCGCGCTGTTGGGCCTGCACCGTTCTCGCAAAGCCTGAGCGAGTGGTAAAAGCTGTGTTTTTCCAACGGGGCGAACCGCTGCCGGTCCGCCCCGCTTGTTTATAACAAAGACTGTCGCCAGGACCTGAAGCCATGACTGACAACAACGCCATTGTTCAACGGTTACGAATCTTCATATTCCTTTTTACGGCAGCACTTGCCGTTTCGACTCCGGCTGTTTTCGGTCAGACATATTCGCCGCCATCCAACCCACGCGAAGACATCAATCTCGATGCGGGTTGGCGATTCATCCGGCAGGACGTCGCCGGCGCACAAACGAACGGCTTCGACGATTCCACGTGGACGTTGCTGAATTTGCCGCACACGTGGAACAATCTCGATGGACAGGATGGAGGCAATAATTACTACCGCGGCATCGGCTGGTATCGCCTGCACTACACAGTCAGCACCAACGAAGTGGGAAAGCGCTTGTTCCTGAAATTCGACGGAGCGAACATCGTTTCGGTCGTCTACGTCAACGGCAATAGACTTGGCGACCATGGAGGGGGGTTCGCAGCTTTTGTTTTTGACGCCACGCCCTACGTCAATATCGGCACGGACAACGTCATCGCAGTCCAAGTCAATAACACCTCCACAAACGGCATAGCGCCCCTCAATGCGGATTTCACCTTCTTCGGGGGCATCTACCGCGACGTGCATTTGCTGACAACTGATCCGCTGCAGGTTTCTCCCCTGGATTATGGTTCGCCCGGAGTGTATCTAACGACCACCAGCGTCAGTTCGAACTCCGCGAACCTTCAGGTCACCGCCGTTGTTTCCAACGCCAATCCCGGCGCAGCGACCGTGATGGTTCGGACTATCGTCACTGACGCGGCGACTAATATCGTAACGGTGTTGACGAACATCGTGACACTTTCGGCCAGTTCGGTTTCCAACGTCGTCGGGAGCACGGTCATTTCCAACCCGCATCTCTGGAATGGCCTTTCCGATCCGTATCTCTATCAAACGTTCGTCGAGGTTTACAACGGATCGAACCTGACCGATCTCGTGAGCCAGCCGCTCGGGTTCCGCTATTTCAGCGTGGACCCGAATAACGGCTTTTTCCTCAACGGCCAGCACTATGACCTCCACGGCGTGAATATGCACCAGGACTGGCTCAACTATGGATGGGCGTTGACGAATGGCCAACGCGATGCAAATTTCGCGCTTCTCAAGGAAATCGGTGGCACCTTCCTGCGCATGAGCCATTACGAGCACAATGACTACGAATATCAACTGGCGGATCAAGCTGGCCTTTGCGTCTGGAGCGAAGTCCCGGTCATCGATTTCATTACCGCGTCTGCAGCGTTTTATACCAACACCTTACAGCAACTGCGGGAGATGATTCGGCAACGATACAACCATCCTTCGGTGATTTGCTGGAGTATCTATAATGAGGTAACGCTTCAAGCCGGCCCGTCACCGATCACTCTCATCAACCTGGAGAGCCAACTAGTGGGGCAGGAAGACCCGACGCGGATTTTGACCGAAGCCGCCAATACCGGGGATAATGATCCGACAACGACCAATACCCAGGTGATTGCCTTCAACAAATATTACGGCTGGTATAACGGCGCCGCGACCGACTTCGGGGGCTGGGCTGATAATTTCCACGCCACGTATCCAACCCGCAAGATGGGCATCACCGAGTACGGGGCCGGCGCGAGCGTCTGGCAGCACAGTGAAGACCCGGTCAGCGAACCGGCCAACGCTGGTCCGTACCATCCCGAGGAGTACCAGAATCTGCTGCATGAGCAGACCTGGGCGCAAATGAAAGCGCGGCCGTTTCTGTGGTGCAAATTGGTCTGGAACGGGTTCGATTTCGCCGCGGACGGCCGCAGCGAGGGCGACACCGCCGGCCGCAACGACAAGGGCCTCATCACCTACGACCGGCAGATTCGCAAGGATGCCTTTTACTTTTACAAGGCGAGCTGGACCACCAACGCGATGGTCTATATCGCCGGCCACACGTTCACGAATCGCATCGCCAACATCACGGCCAAAGCCTACTCCAATTGCGGTTCCGTACAACTTTTCGTGAATGGCGTGTCACAAGGAACGGCCACGAGCAGCAGCAATACGTTCCTCTGGCCGGTGACGTTGCAGAACGGCACCAATAACGTCAGCGCCATCGGTACCGTGGGCAGCACTACGGTGACCGATTCACTGGTATGGGTCGTGGCGGCGGCTCCGCCTCCTCCGCCTGGTCTGTTGTCCCAAGGCAAACCGGTGACCGCCAGCGGCTTCCAGGCCGGCAATGACCCGTCGCACGGCAATGATGGCAGCCTCACCACCCGATGGGCAGCTGCCGACGGGACTTATCCGCAATGGTGGAGGGTGGATCTGGGATCCGTTCAGCCCATTACCAACGCGGTCATCAATTGGTTCAACAGCAGTACTCGGGCTTACAAATACAAGATCGAGGCCAGTAATGACGATACGAACTACACCCTCCTCGTGGCCAACACGAATAATACGACGTTCGGGGATACGACCAACACCCTCTCCGCCACAACCCGGTATGTTCGGATCACGGTGACGGGCACCACCGCCGCCGGAGGATTCGCCAGTTTTTATGAATGCCAGATTTACGGCCCCGGGCCTCTGCCTCCGTCCGCCCCGACCAGCTTGGTGGCAACCGCAGGCGATGCGGTCGTGAACCTGATGTGGGTGCAGTCCAGCACCCCGGGCATCACGACGAACAAAGTCTATCGCTCAACGACAGGCAGCGGCGGGCCATACGGTTTGCTGGCGAGTCTGGCCGCCACTACGTCTTATGCGGACACGGCCGTAGTGGATGGCAGTAACTACTTCTATACCGTCACGGCCGTAGGCACCAATGGGGAGAGCGCGATGTCCGGCTTTGCAGGCGCCACTCCGTTGTCGGCGTTTCAGTCGTGGCAGACGAACTACTTCGGCTGTCTGGCCTGTCCGCAGGCTCAACCCAATGCGGATCCATTGGGGAAAGGGATGAGCAACACCAACCAGTTCCTGCTGGGCCTGAACCCCACGAATCCGGCTTCCGTGTTCCGTATTCTCAGCGTCGTGCTGCAAAGCAATGACGTAGTGATTACATGGAGGACGGGCGGTGGGTCTACCAATGTGGTGCAGGTTACGGGCGGCGACGTCGGCGGTAATTACGCCACCAACTTCACCGATATCAGTGGCCCAATCACCATCTTGGGCAGCGGAGACGCGACGACCAATTATTTCGATTCGGGTGCTGGCACTAACAGTCCGGACCGTTACTACCGCATCCGCCTCGGCCCGTAGAAGCGCCGTGTGCATCACGGACCCTGCTGAGACACGATTGGCTGGGCCAATAGCCTCAACGATATCAAACTATGTCGGAAAGATTCACGACAACACCAGATTTCGAGTTTAGCTCTACGGATTGTGCCGAAAACGCGGAAGAGTAGCCCCTCGCTTGAGCGGGGACAGAGATCGGAAGATTGTGGTGAGGATTCTGGAGGAACCATAGGCCAAGGTATGCTTCGCACAAGTGTGCGTAAAATTCAGCTCGCTTCCAAGTCACAATCGAGTTAGAAATCTATACGGTTCAACGGGTTTAGGGCATAAGTGATGCTTCGATGTGGAAAGTAGTTGAAACCACGGTGAATTGACGTGTCTGTTTTTGTTTGCACAATCGGGAAGGCACGAAGGGATAGGGTGAGGCAGCCTATGAAAACCGCAGATTTATCTTTCAAAGTGTCTTTTTTTTCCAAGCGCCTTGCCTTGAGTTTGGGGCTTGCAACGGCGCTGGCTGCGCCGCCGACTTCGCGCGCGACAAGTGCGACGTGGAACGGGACCACGGACGCGGTATGGTCTAACAATACCAATTGGAGCGCGTCACCGGCACCGGGCGTCAACGACACGGCGACGTTTAACGGGGCGGGTAATAACAATACAAACATCGACCTCACCACAGCGGGCATCACGATCAGCAATATCGTCTTCGACACCTCAAGCGCGGCAGCGTACACGATTGGCGTGGGGACGATAGGCAGCGAGACGCTTACCTTACAGAATAATGGTATCGTCACCGTGAACTCAACAGTCATCAAACCACAGTTGGTTAACTCCAGTCTCACTCTCGGCACAAATGCGCCCGCCAGTAATTACTTTCTCGCCAACAACTCCGGTCAGTCGTTGACGATCGCGGGCGGAATCACGGGCGGCACCGGCGGAGCTGCGGGTAACAAGAATCTTTTTGTTGGTGGTTCGGGCAGCACGACGATCACCAACACCTTGTCAAACGGCGGCGGCACACTCACGCTTATCAAGGTGGGCACGGGGACCCTGACGCTGAGCGGGAACGATACCGCCAGTGGCTCGATTGTTGTGAGTAACGGCACGCTGAATCTTACCGGTTCGTACCAAAATGGCGCTAGTGCTGTCAATAACGTTGGTCTTAGTGTGGGTGCGCCAAATGGGACTCCAATCGGGGTCGCTAATGTCCTTCCTGGTGCGTTCATTAATCTTACTACAGTTAACAATCAAAATATTTTCGTTGGCAATATCCCAAACTCGGTGGGCGTTCTGAACCAGAATGGCGGTTCTATTACGGTTAGCCAGAACCTGAAGATGGGCTCGGACACCCCGAGCACAGGCACCAACTACGGGTTTTACAATATGTCGGGCGGGTCTTTCACCGTGACTGGCGTCAACCGTTGGCGTGTCGGCCAGGCGCAGGGCGGCACCGGGTCGGGATTTCTCTTTTACCTCAGTAACACCGGGTCGGTAAACGTCAATGGACTGACGGTGAGCCTGAACGACAACGCTAATGCCGGGACGGATCCCGGCGGTAACACGGTCCTTTACATTTCCGGCGGTACTCTTACGGCGACCGCACCGGCCACGGGAGGGGCGAATAACCTGTGCATGGGCATTGGCGGCAAGGGGGGACACGCGACGAACACAGTGACGATTTCGGGAACGGGCAGCGTAAGCTTGACAGGAGGGGTCGGCCTTGGCACGAGCGTAAGCACCCCTGGGGCAATCGATGCTGGCCGTGTCGCAATCTTGAATCTTAACAGCGGCGGGTTCTTGCAGACGTCGAACATTGTTCAGGGTGCGGTCCAATCACCGATCGGCTACCTCAATTTCAATGGCGGCACGTTGAAGGCGCTCGTAAACAATGCCAATTTTCTCGCCGGGCTTACCCGGGCCACCATGTACAGTGGGGGCTTGACGCTCGATGACAACGGCACTGCGGTCACTATCGGGCAATCATTGCTGGCTCCGACAGGAACCGGAGTCGTCAGCATCGCGGTCAGCGGGGCCACCGGCTACATCGGCGCGCCACTCGTCCAGATCTCGGGCGGCAACCCCACCGTACCGGCGACGGCCGTTGCGAACTGGGATGGAAGCGGCACGATTAGTACCATCACGATCACGGACCCTGGCGACGGCTTCACCAGCACTCCGACCATCACACTCCTTGGCGGTGGCAGCACTAACGGCACGCTCACTGCGACGCTTGGTGCCGGGACCAGCGCCAGCGGCGGATTGACCAAGAACGGCGCCGGCACACTGACCCTGAGCGGCGCCAACACCTACACGGGTCTGACCACGGTCGCCAATGGCACCTTGAGGGTGAGTGGCGCCAAGCTCGGCGGTTCTGTCACGGTTGGCAGTGGCCTCGGCCTTGGCGGATCGGGTGCGAGCACGATCAGTGGCTCGGTCAGCATGGGCAGCGGCGCCTTGATGAACCTGTCGAACAGCGTGGCAGCCACCTTGATCGTCAGCAATGGTGTGACGCTGAATAACAACACTCTCAATTTCTCGCTCGGCGGCCTGACCGCAACCAACAATACTGTGGTCGCCGGGGGCAGTCTCGCAGTCTCTGGACTCAATACAGTCAATCTCTCCCAAGCCGGCGGCTTTGGCACGGTGGGTAATTACAGGCTGATCACTGGTGGCGGTCTCGCCAATACGAATGCCTTCATTCTTGGCGCTACACCATCGGGTCCTTTCGGATTCACCCTTGCGGTCATTAGCGGCGACCTGTTTGTGCAGGTCACATCATCGCTTCCTCCTACGGCGTTCTGGCAGGGCGGCGCTGGCGCAACTTGGAACAATGCGGCCGACTGGTCGCCAGACTCAACTGGCACAAACAACCTATCGTCTCCCCCGGGTGCGCCGTCAGCCGTGACGTTCGCGACGACCAATGCCGGTAACTTCGCCACGACGTTGGGAGCCGATTTCGCCATTAATACCTTGGAATTCTCGACGGCCAGCAACGTGACCATATCGGGAGCCAATACACTGACCAATATCAACGGTATCACAATTGATTCCGGCGCGGGGTCCGTTACCATCAACGCCAACGGTTACGCCTTGGGCTTTAACCAGACCTGGGTCAACAACGGCAGCAATCCCTTCATCGTCAGTTCGCCGATTTCCGGCGGTGCCGGTGGCGGCAACGGACTGACCCTCGCAGGAACTGGCACGACCGTCCTGAAGGGCGTGAGCACGTACACGGGGGGCACCACCGTCAATGGCGGTACGCTGCAGCTTGGCATTGCCGGAGCGCTCGCCAGTGCCGGTTCCCTCACCATCAGTAACGCCACGGTGGACATTTCCACCAACAACGACACGGTGGCCGCGGTCACGCTCGTCAGCGGCACCATCACCGGCACGGTCGGTGTCCTGACCGGTTCGTCCTACGGGTTGCAAAGCGGCGCCGTCAGCGCCAAACTCGGCGGCACAGCCGGACTGAGCAAGACCACCAGCGGCACGGTCACTCTCACCGCCTCGAATTCCTACACCGGCAGCACATTCGTACACGCCGGCACGCTCGTGGTGGATACCGGTGGTGTTATCAGCAACACCGCTTTCTCCGACGTCGGCCAGAACGGAACCGACAACGGCACGATGACGTTGCAGGGCAACGCTTCGTTCACCGAAACTGCTGACTTTAATATCGGCGATCAGGATGCCAGCATGGGGACGCTGTATATATCAAACAACGCGACCGTTGTTGCCAGCCGTATGTTTTTGGGTTCGGCCTTCAATGCCGGCTCGGCAGCGCAAGGCGTTGTGAATCAATCGGGTGGCTCGGTGAAGGTGACTGGAACCGGCGACCCGGTCTTCGATATCGGCGGGTCTATGAACCTGACCGGCAACAAGGGTTCGGGTACCTACAACCTCAGCGGCGGGACTCTGCTTGTCCCCAACGCGGGCAACGCGTGGATTGGCGGTTGGAACAGCGGCGTGTTGAACGTCACCGGTGGCAGTGCCGTGTTCTCGAACTTCCTTTCCGTCGGCCGCCAGCACCCGACGCTCATCGGGGAAGTGCAGGGGGGCACGCTGAACGTCTCCGGCGGCTCCGTCATACAAGCCAATCCTCTCGCCCATACGGTCGTCGGTGAAGCCGGCACGGGCACGTTGATGGTTGCCAGCAGCGGTCTGATGGTCGTTGCAGGCAACGACGGACTGATTATCGGGAACGCCGCAACGGCCCTGGGCACGGTCAATCTGAACGGGGGAACGCTGATCACCACCAACGTCAATCAAAACCTGGGCGGGACCAACGGCACCTCCATTTTCAACTTCAATGGCGGCACGCTCAAGGCCAGTGGCACTCATCCGGCGTTCATGACCGGTTTGACGACAGCCACGGTCCAGTCGGCTGGAGCCATGATCGACGATAGCGGCTTTAACATCACGATCGGACAGTCCCTGTTGGACGGTGGCGGCGGTGGTGGCCTGACCAAGCTGGGCACCGGCGTTCTGACGCTTACCGGGACGAATACCTATAGCGGCACGACGGTCGTCACCGCCGGCAAACTTGTCGCCCCCGCGACGCAGACCAGCATCGGCGCGGTAACCGTAGCCGATGGCGCTTCGTTGCGCGTGACCGCCGCCAATACGAGCCAATGGTCGCCGACCAATCTCACGTTGGGCGTCACGACCGGTGCGACGATTGAATTCAATGCCCTGAGCAACTCGAACGTCCCGCCGCTGATGGTTGGAACGTACACGCTCAATGGCACTGACCGGCTCAAGATTATCGGTGGAAATTTCGTCACAAACAGCTCGTATCCGTTGATCCATTACACCACGCTGGCCGGGGCCGGCAGCAACACCTTCTCGCCACCCGGGGGCATGACGGCCACCTTGACCACCATTACCAACACGATCTACCTGACCGTGCTCAACTTTGGGACTCAGCTCTGGACAGGCAGCGTCAATAACGCCAATTGGGACATCGAAACTACGCCGAACTGGACTGTCAACAATGTGCTATCGATCTATGGCGATGGCGGCTTGGTGCAGTTCGACGACTCGGCAGCCACGACTTCGGTGAAAATCGTGTCCGACGTGGTGCCCGCGGCTGTCATCATCTCGAACATAACAAAGACCTACACCTTCAGTGGCGCGGCGATCAGCGGGTTTGCCAGTCTGACCGTCAACGGCGGTGGCTTGGCGATCCTGAGTAATAAGAACACTTATAGTGGGGACACAACGATCAACAGTGGCACGGTGCGGGTCGGCCTCGACAACGCCATCCCCGGCGGCCCGGGTCTGGGAAGCGTGGTGCTCAACGCCACGCTGGATCTGGCCGGCCATAGTAATACCATCAACGGCCTGTCAGGCAGCGGTATCGTGGACAGCACCACAGCGGGTGCGGCTGTTCTGACGGTCGGCGGCGGCGGTTCCAGTTCTACCTTCTCCGGTGTCGTGCAGAACACCGCGGGTACCCTGGCGTTGGTCAAGGTGGGCGCTGGCACGTTCACGCTCGTCAGCAGCAACAAGCACTCGGGTGGCACGACACTCTCGGCCGGCCAGTTGAACATCAACAACGCGGGAGCGCTGGGGGCGGCCGCCGGGACGTTTACCATCAACGGCGGCAGCAC
The DNA here is from genome assembly GCA_035577545.1 of Verrucomicrobiia bacterium. Lineage (NCBI taxonomy): Bacteria > Pseudomonadati > Verrucomicrobiota > Verrucomicrobiia > Verrucomicrobiia bacterium. Next base: position 96,964 of record DATLVI010000041.1, on the reverse strand, counting down.
GATTGACGTTACCACGAGCAACGATATCACCATCGCGAACAACAATCCGCAGACTTGGAATGGCGATTTCACCTACGCCGGCTCGATGACCAACTTGAATCTCGGCACTGGCGCCGTGACGAAGCCCGTCCCCGTGCAGGTGACCGTCAACTCCAGCACATTGACCAACGGGGTGGTATTGACCAACACATTGACCGTTGCGGGCGTGATTAGCGGGTCGGGCTCGCTCAACAAGGCCGGGGCCGGCACGCTGGCGCTGTTGGGCAACAACAACTTCGGGGGTAACCTGAACATTGTCAACGGCACCGTTGTGGTGACGACCATTGGCGACTCCTTTGGCCCCGGCGGCGTGGGCGCGGGACAGGCGGTCACCTTCGGTTCGACCGCCGGCGTCGGAGTACTGCGTTACATCGGAACGGGCGTCGATTCCAACTTCCGAGAGATTCATCTCAATAGCAGTGGCACCGGGGCTTTTGACGTGTCAGGGACCGGGTCGCTGACATTGAACGGGGACTTTTTCGCGGATGGCACCACGATCCATACACTGTTCGTGCAAGGCTCGGGTCCCGGCACGGGCGAAGTCGCCACGGTGATTAGCGACAACGTCAACGGGAATGCGACGAACGCGACCTCTGTCACCAAGGATGGCACCAACGTTTGGGTGCTGAGCGTCGCTAATACCTATACGGGCGAAAGCTATGTGAGAAACGGCACCCTCATTGTGAGCAGCCTCGCCAACCTCGGCGTGGGCGGGACCATCAGTTTCGGCGGGGGAAATCTTCCAGGCACGCTGCTCTATATCGGATCGGGCGATGTTGGCACCCGGATCATCAACCTCCGCGCGGGAGGCTCGGGCGGCGGCGTCATTGATCAATCGGGGACAGGGCTGTTACAATTCGGCCCGGTGATCGATATTAACTCTGCCGGCGGCCAAGCCCATACATTGACGCTGCAAGGCTCAACCAGCGGGTTGGGCGCCATCGTTGGTACGATTTCGGATAACAACAACACCTCCTCAGTCACCAAGGCTGGCAGCGGCCTGTGGACGCTCTCCGGCACCAACACCTACACGGGCGTCACCACGATCAATAACGGCACCCTGGCGATTTCCGGCGGCGGCTCGATTAGCAATAGCCCGACGATCACCGTATCCAGTGGCGGGACGCTGGATGTCAGCGGTCGTACCGGCGGCGGGATGACGTTTGTCGTCGGCCAGACCCTGGCCGGTGGCGGCACGGTCAAGGGCAATGCAACAATTGCCAATGGCGCGACCTTGTCGCCCGGCGGTTCAGCCGCGACCGGGACGCTCACGGTCCAGGGCAATCTCGTGCTGAACACTTCCTCAATCCTGGCGTACGGGTTGGGCACCAACAGCGACCAGACAGTGGTCAACGGCCAGTTGACATTGGCCGGCACGCTCAACGTCACGGATGCCGGCGGCTTCGCTGCGGGCAACTATACGATCCTCACATACTTCAGCCTGATCAACAACACGCTGAACGTGGGTTCGTTGCCAGGCGGCTTCTCGGGCACGATTTCCAACGACACGATCAACAATCGCATCGTGCTGGTGGTGGGTGCCGCGGCGGATCCGTTCACCTCGTGGCAAACGCATTACTTCCCCGGCGGCGGTCCGAATTCTCTGGGCGGCGCGGATCCGGACGGGGACGGCATGAGCAACACCAACGAGTTCCTGGCGGGCTTCGACCCGACCAGCAACGCCGCGTATCTGCACATCATCAGCACCGTCAAGGCAGGCAATGACATCAACGTGACCTATCTGGGAGCCAACGGCGACAGCACGTGGTCGCCCGGCATCGCGTCGCGCACCAACGTGCTGGAGTTCACCACGGGCACGGTCAACGGCAGCTATAGCAGCAACAACTTCGCAAGCACCGGCCAGACCAACATTCTGAGCGGTGGGACGGGCCTCGGTGCGGTGACCAATATGGTGGATCCGGGCGGGGCGACGAACACCCCATCGCGATACTACCGTGTTCGCGTATTGGTGCCGTAATAAGGGACATCGACATGATTGAGCGCAGTCGTGTGGCAGTAGGTAGGTTGAGCAACAACAGAAGCCTGTGTTCACAACTCGGTGAAGCGACCGCCGAGTGCGCTCGGATTTTGGAGAATTGATTATGCGAAGAAAGGATGGCTTCACACTAATTGAACTACTGGTGGTCATCGCCATCATCGGAATCCTGGCCGCGCTGTTGTTGCCGGCGTTGGCGAACTCGCGCCGGAGCGCCCTGCGGGCACAATGCGTCGCCAACGAGCGCAATTTCGGCCAGGCGTGGACAATGTTTGCCCAGGATCATGACAACAAGGTGTTCATTATCACCCCCAACGCCGGTGGCGGCTGGCTCTGGGACATGGCCTCGGACGCCACTGTCGGAATCGGCACCCCGGGAACCAGCGATGATTTGGTGAAGCATTACGGATTGACCCGCGCTTCCGCCTACGACCCCAGCAATCCGAGTCACAATCTGGACGTTTTCTGGAACTGCACGGCCTGCGGCGGCACCAGCGCCGGCTACTGGCTGCTGGTTCAGCGGGTGGACACCAGCGGCACGCCGGCCGGTGGGACGACTGGTTGGGCTGCGGGACCCAACAATACTACATTCAAACAATACAATCCGAACACTACCGCGGACGCGACGAGATACGCATTCGTCTATGACGTCATAAACAGTGCGGACCCCAATCGCAATCCACAGTTGTTACTCTGCGACGCTGTCCTTCAGGATGGCAACGGCGGCCCGTTTACCCGCACAAGCAGCATTCCCGGTGGCGGAGTCAACCAATCGGCGCATATGGGACCGAACGGCCAGCCGATGGGCTCCAACCTCTGTTACACCGATGGGCACGTCGAATGGAGAAATAAGGAAGCAATGAAGGTTCGCTATACAGCGGGGGGCAACGTTGACGCCGGCGTGCTTTTCTGGTGGTAAATCGCTCGGTATGAGACGTAACGGGGGGCAATTGCTGTTCCGCTCGGGCCGGAGAACTGATTCTACAACTTGGGCTCCGAAACGTAGCTGGGGCTCGCGCTTGGCACCAGCGGAACGTTCTTGTTTGGGTCACACCACGCAACGATTCTAATTGTCTGTCTGCCGGGCTATTCGTCGGAGGAACTCTTCAACACCGGGTACGGGTGCACCTCGTCAAGCATCGATCTCAAGATGCAACGGTCCGTGCCCGTTGCGAAGGGATTTGTCACTCTCTTCATCACTAGGTTGTAGGTTCGACTCCTGCAAGGCGCACCAACTATATTGCCGTATTGATAGCGGCAGTGCCATGTACAACAACCCGCCCGCGCCAATAGCCACGAGCTGCATCTACTCTGGGATATCGCCGCCGTTGGGATCAATCAACGCCTCGCGCGTTTCCGTCCCGCAGCCGCGCGCGGCGGGATCAACAGCCTTTCCGGCTCAGTAGCGAAAACTGCTGTGGCCGATAAACTCGCGCAGGATCGACGTCGGCGGCACGAGATGATCCGCGACGCCGAGGAAGCTGGACAGGAACGCAAGCAGCCGCCGCGCTTCCGCGTACTGGGGATGGTGCGGTTTGATCTCGACCAGCAACGGCTCGACGAATGGCTTGAGAACCGCCAGCTCGTAATCCAGCGCCGAGTTGAACGCGATGTCGGCGCCTTGTTGGAAGGGGAATATCCAGGTCTTCTCGCCGCGGCGCACACTGGCCCACATGTTCAATGTCGCCAGCGCGGTGTTGCCGCGAAAATTGTTATCACGCACCAACCGTCGCACCAGGCGATTGTCCGTGGTGGAGATGCGGTTGTTCGAATCCAAATTCAACTGCGTCAGCGCGCTGATGTAAATGCGTAGCTTGTGTGCGGGCGGCACCGACTGGGTCAGCCGCGGATTCAGCCCATGAATGCCCTCGACCAGCACGAACTGGTCGGGCTCAAGGCGCAGTTTCTCGCCGCGAAATTCCCGGCAACCTTTTTCGAAATTGAAACTCGGCAACTCGACCTCTTCGCCCTTGTCCAGCCGCAACAGGTGGTCATTGAAGAGCGGCAGATCAACGGTCTCAATGTTTTCAAAGTCGGGCTTGCCGTGCTCGTCCAACGGCGTCTGCTCGCGATTGACGAAGTAGTTGTCCAGCGAGATGGTCACCGGACGCAGGCCGTTGACGCGCAACTGGACGGCGAGCCGCTTGGCGAACGTCGTCTTCCCCGAGGAGGAGGGCCCGGCGATCAACGCCCACTTGATCTGGCCGCGATGTTCGTAAATATGGTCGGCGATCTGCGCGATTTTCTTCTCGTGAAACGCCTCGGCGATCTTGATGAAATCGCTGATCTCCTTGTTGGCGATGATCTCGTTGAGCCGGCCCACCGTGTTGACGCCGAGGATCCGCCCCCATTCCTTGTGTTCCTTGAAAATCTGGAACAGTTGCGGCTGCGGCTCGAACGGCGGTAACTCCTTCGGCTTCTCCCGCTCGGGAACTTGCAGCACGAAACCGGGCGCGTACGAAATCAGCTTGAACAGGTTCAAGGACCCGGTGCTCGGGGCCAGCGGACCGTGGTCCAGGTCGGAGAAATTCTCGCACCAACACGTCGCGACCTTGGGCGGGTTGCTGAAGCGCAGGAGATTGTATTTGTCCCATTGCTTCTCCTGTTCAAAACGGCGCACGACCTCGGTGAAAGCGATCTTGCGCCGCTCGATAGGGAGGTCCCGTCCGACAATCCCCCGCATGTGTTTGTCGAGACTCTGCAACTGTTCCTCGCAGATGCCGGGCTTGCCGTTCGTTTCAAAGCTGCAATAAAAACCCGAGCCGAGCGAATGCTCGATCGCAAAATGAGCGTCGGGGAACAGTTCCTTGATCGCCTTGGCCAGGAGAAAGCAGACCGAGCGACGATAAATCTGGAACGCGTCCGAGTCCGCCCGCGTCAGCAACGTGATCTTGCTGTCCACCTCCACCGGGTACGTCACGGACACCGCGTCGTTGTTCACCAGCGCGGCGATGTAGTCGAGCCCGTCCGGCGACCGGCGCTGCGGCAGGATTTCACGGACGGGAGTGCCGGCCGCGCAACGAACCTGCATCCCATCGTCCAACGTGGCCGTGATCGTGTTATGTGTTCTCTCCATATATTCAGTTTCTCGCAACATCCGGGCCAATCGCCCAACCGCTGGAAAAGTATTCCTGTAACCGTGAAAGAAATCCCGCCTTCGTACAATTGTTTCTGTACTTATATACGGCTTTCGGTCGATTAGAAGCTTCTTTTCGCGTGGTCATCGAACCGATTGCGGCTGAGTAATTTAGCCACCGCTCCCGCCTGTTTTGCTTGATGTTTACCCCAGCGGAACTTAACGTCTCCCCACCGATTTGTTCGCCCCGACAGAAAAGAGCGCAATGAACAAGACCATACCCGCGGAATTCCTTCGCCGCATCCCGAAGACCGACCTGCATTTGCACCTCGACGGTTCGCTGCGGATCCCGACGCTGATCGAACTGGCGAAGAGCCACCGCGTCAAGTTGCCGTCGCACACTGAGGACGGGCTGCGCCGTCTCGTGTTCAAGGATACGTACGCCAATCTCCCCGAATACCTGCAGGGATTCGCCTACACCTGCGCCGTGATGCAGACCGCCGAGAGCCTCGAGCGCATCGCCTTCGAGCTGGCCGAGGACAATCTCGCCGAGGGCGTCCGCTACATCGAAGTCCGCTACGCGCCGCAGTTGCACATCAATGACCGGCAGAACATGGAAGAGGTCGTCGCCGCTGTTTGCCGCGGTCTCGGGCGCGCGCAGAAACGCCACAACCTCTCGAAGGCCGTTCGCACCGGCGCGGACGTCCCATTCCACTTCGGCATCATCGTCTGCGCGCTGCGGTTCATCTTGCCGGTGTTTTCGCCGTACTACCGCCGCCTCTTCGAGGTGATGCCCTACGCGTCTTCGACCCAGGTCTGCGCCGCCGCCTCGATGGAACTGGCCCGCGCCGCCGTCGACCTCGCCCACAACAAAGGCCTGCCCGTCGTCGGCTTCGACCTCGCGGGTGCCGAGGCCGGTTATCCCGCCGACGACCACGCCGCCGCCTACCAGTACGCGCACGATCATTTCATCCGCAAAACCGTCCACGCCGGCGAAGCCTACGGGCCCGAGTCCATCTTCCAGGCCATCACCAAATGCTACGCCAACCGCATCGGCCACGGCACCTGGCTCTTCGCCAACGACATGATCGAGGATCCCAAGATCGACGACCCCGTGGAATACGTCCACCACCTCGCCGAGTACGTCGCCAGCCAGCGCATCACCATGGAAGTCTGCCTCACCAGCAACGCCCAGACCCTCCCGCGCATGCGCAACCTCGCGCACCATCCCCTGCGCCAGATGCTCGACCACGAATTGTCCGTTTCCATCTGCACCGACAACCGCCTCATGTCCAACACCTCCGTCACCAACGAACTCCGCCTCGCCATCGACAAACTCAAAATGACCCCGCGCGAACTCCGCAACGTCGTCATCGCCGGTTTCAAAGGCAGCTTCTTCCCGGGCACCTACAGCGAAAAACGCGACTTCGTCCGCCAGGTCATCAACCGCTACGAAACCCTGTCCGCCGAACTCCCCAAATAATTCTTCAGTTGTAATCATTTTCCGGTTGTAGCCGCGCTTGCTAAGCGCGGATTCGTTTCCGCTATAGCCGCGGGCGCTGACCGCGGATCGTTCCCCTTCGAAAAGTAGGGCGCCGGTGGCCCACCGCGCCGCGGCATTCATTTCTCTCCAAACCCTCCAAAAACCGGCTTCGTTTGCCCAATTTCCGGCCTCCGAGCCCATCAAAACCCCCTCAAATTGGGTTCGTTTTCCAAAACGAACCCAAATATTTTGACCACTTTCAAAATCTCTAACACCTTGTAGCCCTGAAGGATAAACTCGGTTTCTGAGCCGGAATAAATTGGGTTCGTTTCGCAGAATCATATAGGGGCCCCCTGTCGGGCCTGCGGTGAGGGTTTTGGTAGGGACGCGCTGCCGCGCGTCCGCATACTTTGCGAGGGCTTCCCGATCCATTTTCGCCGTTCACCTTTCCAAACTCCATCTCTCTAAGTCCTTCCAAACAGGGATAATAGCTGGGGGGTTCGTTTCGCAAAAACGTGTATTTGACGCGCCTTTCCTTCTCCGACATCGCCTCTCCCCTTGGGGGGAGCGGAGTCTGACGACACGCCACGAACTCCGCAACCGGAGTTCGGAGCAAAGGGTTAGGGTGAGCGGAGCCGAGTTTCCTATGCCTCTCCCCTTGGGGGAGAGGGTTAGGGTGAGGGGTTTTTCTGTCCCCTGAGAGTTGCGTGTCCGCCGTAGCAGTAGCGAAGGAGGAAGCGTTAATCTGTTCACTCCCGCATCATACCATTATCGAAATACGATGTCCAGAGCAGAAGCGGAGTGCAGCACTGGCTGCGCGACACGCCGCGATGTAGTTGTCGCGGCAACACATCCGCTAACTCGCCGTTATTTAGCGCGAATCTTCCAAAGCGCCGATTTAAACTTCCCGACACATCCGTTCCATTCGGCGTAATCGTCCTTCCCCGTTGTAGCCACGGGCCTACCGCGCTCCGTGACCTCAGTAGAAGAGGCGTTTAGGGTGAGTGAGCTGAGGTTTGCTATGTTTCACGGCTTGTGTGCGTGGGCGAGTTGAACCGGAACTACAGCGTCAAGAGCCTTTCGAACCATCGCCTCATATCCTAGGAGGTTGTGCTCCGTGTTTAGTTCAGAAAGGTTAAGCAGGGGGATCTTTTCAGTGTACTCTACCACAAGAATAACGACCTGTATCCAAGCGCCGAAAAACTCTTCCATTTCGTTGCGAGAATAGTATTTTAGAACTTCTTTTGCAAGAAGTTGACCTCCATGAGATTGGGGTGACCTCCCTGCATTCTGTATTCGGTTGACGCAGTAAAGGCCCTTCCCACCACCCGCTCTCCGCTTCGCCTTTACCTGACCCGCCAATCCGTTTCTCAATCACCGGTGCGCCGCTACCAGTGGCTCCTGTTCGACGCCGCCGGCACGCTCTTTGACTTCGACCGCGCGGAAGTTACGGGCAGGAGGGTCAGGCCAGTACGTGCGGAGCCGGAGTTGTTGATGGTTCAGGCGGCGGGGGATTTCGACGGGAAAAAGTTGGAGAGTCGAGGCTCGAACTGCTCTGCTCTACGCCGCAACTTCAACTAGCCCTCGACTCTCCACTGCAAGGTAAGCCTGATTGCGGGAATAGCAAGTGGTTCTCGGGGCGATCTTGGGGGATCAGGCGGCGACCGATCCTGGAACCAGCAGCGGGTAGCAGCGCTTGCAACCCGGGTTTCCACAGTTGGCGATGGCGTGGCTGATATACGATTTCGATGTCCCGTCGCTCCGGCTCGATTGCTTCTTATTGGCCTTGGCCTGCGAGGAGTATAAGGCCATGCGGGCCGCTTTGGCGGCGTGTTTTTCAGCCCTCTTGGCGTCGGATCGTGCGGATTTGGATTTCTTGCCCATCGTGATATTCGCTTTCTAAAAACTACTTGATGAAGCGGGCGCGGGCCTCCGCCTTCACCAATTGCGCTTTATAGGTGGTGATTTTGCTTTCCCATGAATTCCGCATGTTGGTATTCGTCGATGCGGCGAGATAGCGGCGCACCTTGCCGAGCTGTTTGCGGATGTTGCGCTCTTCAGGGCTTCGTTTCGGGCTAATTTCAGAGACGGGCTTGGTGCCCTTTGTTTCAGTCACGCTCCAAACTACCTAAACCAGCGGCAGGCCGCTATGGGGTGTTTACCCCATGGTGGTCATTGCACGACATCGCGTATCTTGCCTCACCGCGGACTTGTTTCGAGGCCCGCGACGATTCGTTAACTGTTCAAACCAAGCCATGAGGTTCGTGGCAGAAAGTAAAAGAGAGCTTCTTTATGGAACCGGATTCCGCGCCAGTCAAACTCCCGTTACGGATCAAGAATACTTACCTGGAGCCCGCGCAGCTGCGCATTCCCAACCCCGAATTGCTTATCAACGTCGTGCGTCTGCGTGTCCGCCAACTCGCCCAGGGACATCGGCCCATCACCCAGACAAATGCGTGGATGGAGTTCTCTGATATCGCGCTGAAGGAAATCAGCGAGGGCAAGCTTGGGTACGAATTCCCTGGGGAAGCCGAATTTGTGCCCGAGGCGACTGCCGTCATCGACCCGTCTCCTTTGGCCAGCACAGCCTAACGACAAGTGGGACTGAGGAGTCGCATCTCCTCATTCTTCATTTGATTGACGCAGTGGTGCTTCTTCTCACCACCAAGGCCCCGCTTTGATTTTCACCTCGCGGAGAGTCCCGCAAAAAGGGCTTGTCGGTGTTGTCAAAGTTAATACTATCAATCATGAAGAGATTCCTTTCCCTCGTCCTTTCAGCTCTGGTTGTCGTGCCTTGCCGCGCCCAGTGGAACTATCCCCCGACAAAAACCGTCGACGCCTCGGACACCTACTTCGGGAAGACGTACAACGATCCGTACCGCTGGCTGGAGAACCTGAAGGATGCGGATGTCGAAGCCTGGTTCAAGGCCCAGGCGGAATTGACGGACGGCCTGCTCGCGAAAATCCCGGGAAGGGATTCGCTGGTGCAGGAATGGCTGGCCTTGGACAAGCTCAAACCCGCGGATTACTCGTCCATCCGGTATGAAAATGGTCGCGTCTTTTACAAGAAGACGCTAGGCGGCGAAAACGTCGGCAAACTCTACTTACGTCAGGGTTGGAACGGGACGGAAAAGCTGCTCTTCGACCCAGCCACATATAAAGCCGGTGTGGTCACGACCATTCAAAGCATTGTCCCGTCGTGGGACGGAAAGCACGTCGCGATGGGTCTTTCTTCGGGCGGCGCTGAATGGTCGGAGATCCGAATATTGGACGTGGACCGTGGAACGCTGCTGCCCGAGAGTATCTACCCTTCCTACGGGCCCCATGGATGGCTGAAGGACAGCAAGTCTTTATTGTACGACGCCGGCAAGACGACGAATATCAAGAGTCTCGAAATCGAATTGAACCGCAAAACCAAAGTGCACAAGCTCGGCACCGAGGTTTCCAGCGACATCGATATCTTCAGCGACGAGAGCAACCCTGAACTGGGCATGACAGCGAAGGAAATTCCGAGCGCTTCCGTTGATGAATCATACCCCGACTACATGGTCGGAAACGCGGAAACCGTGCAGAACGAGCTGCGGCTTTTCTATGCTCCCGTCTCCGAACTGAAACACGCAAAAATCAAATGGAATGTTCTCTGCAAACGCTCAGACAACCTGATCCGCGGGTTCGCGTTCCAGGGGGATTACGTTTACGCCGTCTCCCATACCGACGCGCCAAAATACAAGCTTGTTCGGACGAGCGCGAAACATCCGGACTGGGAAGACGCCGAGACCGTGATTCCCGAAGGGACTGACACCATTCGGTACATCACCAAGAGCAGGCACTACCTCCTCATCGTGTACTCCAATGGAGTTGTCGGCCGCCTCGTAAAATACGACCTCAGCAATGGCAAGATTTCCGAGATCAAACTTCCGTCATCCGGGACCGTGAACGTGAGTTGTCCGAATTGGCGAACGGATCGTTGCCTGGTGTACATCAGCTCCTGGACCTCTCCCGTGACGATCTATGATTTCGATGCGCAGAAGGACACCTTCGCGAAGAGCATTTTCAATACGGACGTGTCGTATCCCGGTTTCGAGAACCTGGCCTCCGAAGAAGTCGAAGTGCCCGGGCACGACGGCACCCTGATCCCGCTCTCCATCATTTACAAGAAGGACATTCTGCTGGACGGGTCAAACAGCTGCATTCTCAACGGCTATGGCGCCTACGGGATTAGTGCCATTCCAAGCTTCAACATTCGCAGTTCGGTGGCGCTACGAGGTGTGGTGCTTGCGTTTGCGCACCCCCGGGGCGGTAGCGAAAAGGGCGAGGCCTGGTACAGGGCCGGTTACAAGACGACCAAGCCCAACACCTGGAAAGATTTCATTTCCTGCGCGGAATACCTCGTGAAGAAGGGATATACCAGTCCCCAGAAACTCGCGGGAACCGGCACCAGCGCCGGCGGAATCCTGATCAGCCGCGCCATCACGGAACGCCCCGATTTGTTTGCGGCCGCCGTTTGCAATGTCGGGTGCGCGAACGTGATGCGGTTGGAGTTTTCGCCGAATGGCCCGGTCAACACGCCGGAATTTGGCACGGTGAAAGACCCCGTGGAGTGTCAGGCCCTGTTCGAGATGGACGGGGTCCAGCACGTCCAGAAAGGTGTGAAATATCCTGCGGTTATGGGTGTCGGTGGCTGGAATGATCCCCGAGTTCCCGCCTGGGAACCCGGCAAATTCGTGGCTGCCTTGCAGGCGGCAACAGCCTCGGACAATCCCAGTCTGATGAAGGTGAACTACGACAACGGCCACTTCACGGAAGAGAAGATCGTCACCTTCAAAAACTTCGCGGGCCAATCCGCTTTCCTCCTGTGGCAGACCGGCCACAAAGACTTCCAGCCGGTGAAGTAGACAAGCGGAAATCGGGGTCAGCCGCGCATATGCAACGTTACCAGTGGCTCTTGTTCGATGCCGACGGCACGCTCTTTGACTTCGAGCGCGCGGAAGGCAAGGCGCTGGAGCAGGCCTTTGGGCTGATCGGTGTCACGTTCGCCCCGGGCTACCTCGCCGCCTACCAGCGCATCAACCTGGCTCTCTGGCAAGCGGTGGAAAGGGGAGAGATCAAGCCGGGAATCGTGAAAGTCCGTCGCTTTGAACTGTTGCTCCAAGACATCGCGGTTGGCGGCTCGGCAGTTGACTTGAGCGCCCACTACCTCGAATGCCTCGCCGCCTGCTCGGAACTGATCGAGGACGCGAGCGAAGTGTTGCAGGCGCTGCACGGGAAATATCGCATTGCCATTTTGACCAACGGTCTGCGGGTGGTCCAACGTGGCCGTCTCACCCGCTCCGTGATCCGCGATCACATCGCCGATATCATCATCTCCGAAGAGATTGGTTTCGCCAAACCGGCCAAAGAATTCTTCGACATCGCATTGGCCCGGTTGGGAAATCCGTCCGTGCGCGAAGTATTGATGATCGGTGACGGTTGGAACTCCGACATTCAGGGTGCCGTCCAGTACGGTATCGACGCCTGCTGGTACAACCCTGGGAAAAAACCACGTCCGACCAATCTCGAAATCACCCGCGAAATCGCCTCGTTGCGCGAATTGGTCGAATGGCTAGCTGTGCCTTGACAGGAGTTGCTTTGTAATGCAAAGTAAATATTGAAAGTAATGGAGGCGCAAAATGAAAACAAGATGGTTCAAGCGGTTCGGCTGGTTCTACGTCCCCATTTCGGCTCCGGGCGCAATCGTATGCGTTCTCGCGGCAATATTTTGTCTCACCGTGTTTCGGGCAGTGGACGGACATTCTCACTCCGTGAGCGATACGCTGTACGGCGTATTCCCATACTTTGCTTGCGCATTTCTGCTGGTCGATTGGCTCGCCGGCCGAACGAGTAATCCGACTGCCTAACCGACTTCAACGAATCAACGTTGACCACCGGCAATGACCAGCGTTTCCCCGGTGATGAATGCTGCGTCGTCGGAAGCGAAAAAGACTGCGGCAGGCGCTATGTCATCGGGCTGGGCAATGCGGCCCAGTGGAGTTTCCGCTTCCTGCTTCTTGTGGAAATCGCTGCCGATGAAACCAGCGGAATGGACTCCCTCGGTTTCGACCATGCCGGGGTTGATGGCATTGACCCGGATCTTGCGCGGTCCCAATTCCTTGGCCAGCGACTTTGTGATCGTATCGACAGCCCCTTTCGTGGCGCTGTAAACCGAGGCACTCGGCGGCGCCAGGGTGCTGGCAAGCGAACTGATATTGACGATACTGCCGCCCGCCGAGCTGAAATGTTTGACCGCGGCTTGTGAGGTGAGGACCAAACCCAGCACATTGAGATCGAACAGCTTGTGAAACTGCGTTTCGGTAACGCCTTCAAGAGGAGAAAACTCGTACACCCCGGCATTGTTGACCAGGATATCGAGTTTGCCGAACGACTTCTTCGTCTCGGCAAATAGGCGGTCAATGTCCGTCTGCTTCGCAACATTGGCCTGCACCGCAACCGCTTTCCCGCCCTTTTTGGCGATCTCGTCAACGATACGGTCCGCTCCTTCCTTACTGGACGAGTAGTTGACGACGACCGATGCGCCTTCGGCGGCCAGATGTTTGGCAATGGAGGCGCCGATTCCCTTGGATGCGCCCGTGACGACCGCAACTTTTCCTTCAAGCTTTTTCATGATTCTCTCCTGTTAATGTATTGTGTGCCTTCGGGTGAGATGCTGGCAGTTTGATTGGCGATTCCGGTTCATCTCCGTGCCCTAGAAACCCCCGGAAAGCAGGCTCGACAGTTATCGGTAAATGAGGCTATAATCGAGGAACGAATTGCCTCACAAGCCTGCCTGCAAGCGCCGTGCTTTCATCCAGGGGAGGCAAAGCCTGAATCCCAACAACCTTAATCATTGAGGAGAGTAACATGAAAGCAAGTAGAATAAGTCGGTTGTCTGCGGATGTAATTGCCGTCTTGGCGGTCTGGGCAGCGACAAACCTTCAAGCCGCCCCGATCTCTGGCCCAATCCTGAATCCGGCCACGGGACACACCTATTATCTCTTGGCGAATAGCGACTGGACAGATGCCCAATCCCAAGCGTTAAGTTTGGGAGGAAATTTGGCGACCGTTAACGATGCCGCTGAAAACGCCTGGATCAGCCAAACGTTTACAAACTTTGGTGGCGTCACGCGCAACCTGTGGATTGGACTCAACGCGGCCGGTCTGAACGGTGGCGATCCGAACAGTTACTCATGGGTGGATGGCAGTCCGTCGACCTACAGAAACTGGGCTCCCCAGGAACCTAATTTCTCGGATCAATATACTCTCATAATTCCAGCTCCCGATACGAATGCTGGACAATGGAACAACGTGTCGGACACAACTCTGGCCGGCTACCAATCTTTTCCCGCATACCTCAACTACGGTGTTGCGGAAGTGGTTCCCGAGCCAGGTACGTATGCTTTGGCACTACTGGGATGCCTCACGATCTTGGGGAGATTAGCAATGTCTTATAAGCAGGTTCGCGCCTGACTCTTGACGTAACGTTTAGCGCTCATCATTCTCCGGCGGCCCACCGGCCTTTGATGCGCTGCCTTACCGCGCGGCGCGGCGTCGCTTCAGCAGTCGCAACACCGCCGCCTCGTCGGAACTCAAACCAGTTTGAGTGACACGGGTCGGGTGGTCGATAAACGATTGCATGAGCGTGCCATCCAGGTAGGCGTCCATGACGGCCGGGTGGATGTAATACTTGCGGCAGACGGCGCGGGTGTTCCCCAACGCTGCCGCCACTTCGTCAATCGCCTTCACGAGCGCCGATTCGACTGGTTCTTCATTGTCGTCGCCGTCGAGCTGTTGCAAGATCCTCGCCGCCTGAATGGTCCCGGCCCAGGTCCGAAAGTCTTTGGCGCTGAACTCTTCGCCCGCGATCGCGCGCACATAATCGTTCACATCTTCGGAGGTCACATCGCGAGTTTCGCCGGCAGCGTCGATGTATTGGAACAATTCGTAGCCGGGCAGGTCCTGGCAGCGTTTGACAATGCGAGCGAGACGCTTGTCGGCGAAGTCCACCTGGTGAAACTTGCCGCTCTTGCCACGAAACCGGAATTGCAGCCGTTCGCCACGCACGTGGACATGGCGGTTGCGCATGGTACTCAATCCAAAAGACTGGTTTTCATCGGCGTACTCCGCGTTGCCGACACGGATGTGGGTTTCTTCCAGCAACCGCACCACTGCCGCGACCACTTTCTCGCGCGGCAATCCACGCAACCGCAAATCACGCGCTACTCGTCTGCGAATTCTTGGTAGCGCCCGGCCGAATGCAGTCAGGCGGTGAAACTTGGTCTCGTTACGAATGGTGTGCCACTGGGGATGGTAAAGATACTGTTTGCGACCTTTGGCGTCCCGGCCGGTAGCTTGCAAATGGCCATTCGGATGGGGACAAATCCAGACCTGGTCCCAGGCTGGTGGAATGGCCAGCTCGCGAATCCGTCGTAACGCCACGCGCTTCACCCGTTTCCCCTCGGCTGTGACATAGCGAAAGCCGGTTCCACAACGCTTTCGCTGGAGACCGGGTCGTCGGTCCGACACGTAGCGCAACCGACCGTCATGCGCGTCTATCTTTTTGTGGGCCATGGTCACTAGTGCCACACGTTGCGGCCTCGGTTTGAGTTGATTTGCTGGCTGAAAGATACCCAACTTCGATACCACCGGCAACGCATACGATTTGACAAATGCCTGGATGCGGCAGAAGGGTAATGCCATGCGATGCAGGTTTCCGCTGACGGCCGGGCTGCTTCTGTTCGGGTTGGCCTTGCCGGTGCGTGCGGGAAGTCTGCAACGAATTGGCCACACAACTCTCGTACCGCGCCACAACACGCTGCTCGATACGAACGGAGTTCCTCTCCCCGACGACAAGGGGATGTACACTGCGTTCATCGATCCGACCAACGGTTATGCGTATTTTGTCGGCACATATCTTTTCAAGCTCGATATCACGGGAAATCTGCCCGTGCAAGTTGGTCCCGCTCTCTTTACGGGACAGGCAACCGAAAGCGCGATCGACCCGGCAGCCGGGTATGGGTATATGGCACGAACAACCCTGAATCGGTATGCGTTGGGACCGGGAACCAATGCGGCCAGCAGCGCCGGTACACTCACGCTGGCGGCCGGCAACGCCTTTTCCGTCGTTGTTGACGACTCGGATCCGAATCCATCCAATCATTATGGATACGTTCTCTGCACGAACTCGGGGAACCCCGCGAAAGTGGCGAAGGTGGCGCTCTCCACGTTTACCGAACTCGGCTCCGTGAGCATCACAAACAGCGACACGGCCTTTTGGTTTGGCCGAATCGACAAACAAAAGGGCTACGCCTATTTTGAAAGCTTTCCGAACTCCAACATACCCCAGGTCGTGAAGATTAAGTTGACGCCTGGCACGAACGCGCCCGGGTACATCGGTGCCGTCAGCCTGGACACGGTGATCAACTTTGTTGACGGCGCCTCCATCGACACGCTGCATGGGTATGCCTATTATGGAACGTATAACCCGGATACCAATGTCTTGAGCAAGGTGTACAAAGTGAAGCTGGGGGATGGAGATGTAGCGCCCACGCTCATCGGCAGTATCAATCTCCGGCCCGGCGAAGGACGACTGGCTGCTTGCGTCATCGATCCCCTGGGGGGCTACGTCTATTTCGCGGACGACAATAGTTATCCCGGCCGGGTGTATCAGTTCAGCCTGAATGGGACGAATCTGCCAGTGGAAATCGGTTATTTGCAGTTGCAGGGAGGTACGAGTCTTACGAATCCACCCAACGGTATGACCACCAATAACACAACATCCAACGCTGATGGCATCCTCCCATTCGGCGAGGTTTTCTTCCGGTCGGCGGTCTTCGACCCGGTGCGCGGTTACGCCTATCTCGGTCAGGACAGCCGGCCGAATCAGGTGATCAAGATCCAACTGGAGCGGGACCTGCCGGTGATCATCAGCGCCGCCTGGCTACCGGGCGGTACATTCCAATTGGTCTACACCAACCTGCCTTACGGGACCAACACGGTGTTGACCTCCACCGATATGACGGTGCCCGCGACCAACTGGACGGTTCTCGGCAGCGGCGTGGAAGTCTCGCCAGGTCAGTTCCAGTTCATTGACCCGCAGGCGACAAATATCCCGCAGCGCTTCTACCGCACCAGCTCGCCGTAATCTTATTCAGATCCCCGACAGCACGTTATCGTTGTCCTCGATGTGGGTTGCTGTTCCCATAGGCTACCATTGGCGGTCATTCACGTAAGTTTTTTGCTTGCAGTTCTGGTAATATCTAGAGTAATTAAATGACCTGTCTGGAGGCAGTAGGAGAATTCGGTGAGGCGAGCACCAATCTCTCAGCGGCGAGACGGTCTACGGCGTAATCGGCATATCTTTGTCGAAGCCAAAGGTTCTCATCCATCCGCAATACCCTACAGGGATCAACCACCAAACAAGAACACCTGTCGTGCCCTTCACGACTTTATGGGGGATCGTTGGCCATGAGTCACATTAATCGCTATTCGGTTTTCGTCTTTGTCAGTGTCGTTGTTCTTTCGCTAGCGCTGACCGCTACGCCAGCCCGCGCTGCGACCACAACGTTCGACCAGATTTCCTGGGGCGATGGTATCGGAGGGTACCAGGACCAATTCTCCCAGTGGGGGCAGGCCAGTGTGGATTTCTCCATAGCCGATGCCGGCTCGCTGGCACCGTTCGGATCCGGGTACGCGGGCTGGGTGAACATCGTTACGTCGGTGCCCGGCGGGGCCAACAATAACTGGGCGGTGGAGAATATGCCGGTGGTGTTCAACAGCGCCGGTGATCTTGATGGCGATCTGCCGTTCACGTATGATTTCAATCTCGGCCAAACGGATGGCATTGCTGTAGGCAGCCTGTCTTACTCTCTCACCCTCACGGCTGCGCCGTTATCACTCCAACCCAGCGGGTCGCTCACGAGCGCCGGCGTGGCTGGCCTGACCAAGGTCGAGGGAACGACGACCAGCCCGGGGCTGGAAGGCAGCCCAGCGAGCCAGTTCGCACAAAATACGGTTGGCATGGCGGCCTCCGTCGCCAGTGCCCTTAGCAGCCTCAGCATTAGCAACGGGGCCATTCGGACTTCCCAGACGAACATCGCTGTGGTGACAGAGCAACTCAATGGTTGCGCGC
This sequence comes from Verrucomicrobiia bacterium, assembly GCA_035577545.1. Lineage (NCBI taxonomy): Bacteria > Pseudomonadati > Verrucomicrobiota > Verrucomicrobiia > Verrucomicrobiia bacterium. The sequence goes on along the minus strand of DATLVI010000041.1, from coordinate 79,206 downwards.
CCGGGGCCGCCGCGCGTTCGATCAAGTATCTGCAGCAGATGTATCCCTCTCTCAATGTCACCCAGAATGCGCAGCAGGTGTACGGGACTTTGACGAACTACATGAACAGTTTCACTGGACCGGCCAGCACCAATGGCGGCGGCACCGCGGTTGCCAACTTCGTGTCCGGCAAGAATTTGTACTTCGCGACGAACGGGCTGGCGATCGCGCCCACCGTGGTCACGACGAACTTCGGCCAGGTGATTAGCGCGCTGAACTCAACGGGAGACGTCGAGATCGGCGTCAGTTGGGCCGGCGGCGGTGGTCACTGCGTGTTTGTCACCGGCGTGACCACGCTCTACACAAACGGCGCGCCGTACCGCTACGTGGTAAACATCATTCAGGATCCCAATCAGGGCGGTAACTCGGTGACCAACGAGACGGACCAGTACGTCTTCGACACGAACGGCAACATGCTGAACAAGGGCGGCGGCAGCCTCAACAGTTTCCGCATCGAGTTGGCGACGGTTCCAGAACCGTCCACCATCGTGTTGTCGGCGCTGGGTCTGGGGGCGATCGGGTTCTCGCTGTCCAGGCGATCACGTCAACGCCGGTGGTCGTGAATTAGATGCACAGTACTTCCAACAGTCGCGGGTGAGTTCCACCTGCGACTGTACTTCTTGGCTTGTTATCGGCAGGCCACCGAAAGGGGCGGCGCGGATGAAAAGAATCCCCCTGCGTGCAGGCAGCTCCCCATCGCGGCCGGTTACTTCGGCTTGCTTGCGGCATGCAATCTTGGTATTCTTGAAATCGCGCTGATGCGCTTTCACGAATCTCAGTCATGAAGCTCGGCCTTACAGTACTAGCAGCAATTCTCGCGGCGTTGCTTTCCACGCCGGCTCGCGCGCAAATCGTGAAGCCGGTCGACCCCACCAAACAGGCGGATGTGAGCAACAAGACGGTCGACTTCGGCGAAGTGCAGTTTAATTCGCTCTCGCAGCCGACGAGCGTTCTGCCCGGCGGCTCGCCGCTCTCGAAGGGCAACCTCAAATTTCACGATCTCGACCAGAAGAAAACGGAATTCAACACCCTGGAAATGTCCACGATTTCCAGGCCGACCCTGCCCAAGGCGAATTTCACCACCCGGCGCGCCTCAATTGATATGACGAGTGATGTAGCCAGGAAGCAGGCGGATCAAACCACGAAGAAGGCGCACATTAACGAGCGGCAAATCCGACCGCTAACCCCGGCCGGCGAAGAAGAGTTGAAACGCCAGCTCAACGAGCCGCCTTTACAGGTGCATTGAACCATGACCAGCACTCTCGATAACGCCAAACGAATGCGACCCCTGCGGTCCGCGCTGCTGCTTTTCGTAATCTCGCTGGCGATCTCTTGCGCGACGACAATGTCGCCGCCCCGGGGGTTTCTGGCGTCGTCGGACGGTTCACTGAACCAGTGGCTCGATACGCGCCTGAACGTTAATTTCGCGGAGGTGCGTGTCATGAATCTGCCGTTGACCGATGCCTTTTCGGGAATGAAGATGGCGATTGCCCGCGCGGACGCACCTGTCGAATCGCTGAAGATCACGTTGCATGTCAATGACGTCACGCGCCGCCAGGCCTTGTGGCTGCTGGCGCAGAAGTACGGACTCCGGATCACGGTCGAGCACGTCCACAAACAACCTTCGTACATCAGCATCTCGAAGTAGGAAGGCTGCGCTTGTTTCGGGCGCGTGCGTCTGTTATCTCCTTTGCACCATGTTGCCGGCGTTGCTCACGACTCTCCTCTGGTCTGTTTCCGTCGTTTGCGCGACGCGGTCCACCCGCTACCTGGGTAGCGCCGTCGCCAATCTCGCGCGTCTGTGCCTCGCTACAATTCTGCTCGCGTTCTGGGCGTACGGATTCGGGAAGGGACTCGGCGGCGCGGGACTCTGGTTCTTTGTTTTCAGCGGCTTCATCGGCTTCGGGTTGGGCGACCTTGCCTTGTATGAGGCGCTGCCGCGCATCGGCTCGCGCCTCACGCTGCTGCTCATGCAATGCCTCGCCGCGCCCATCGGCGCGTTGGTCGAATGGCTCTGGCTCGGGACGACGCTGAGTGTTGCGCAGAGCATCGCGGGTCTGGTCATTCTGGCCGGCGTTGCTGTAGCACTCGCGCCGGGAAACCATTTCCATCTCGACCGCAAGAATCTCTTCGGCGGAACGATCTTCGGCGTGCTCGCGGCCATCGGGCAGGGCGGGGGCGCCGTGCTAAGCCGCAAGGCGTTTCAGTTGGCAGACCACGCGGGCCAAAGCATCGACGGTGGCACAGCAGCGTATCAACGCATTCTTGGCGGTATCGGCGTCGCGGCTGTTTACTTTGTCTGGGTGCGTGGTCGTGGTCGGCAGGGAGCCACCGGTGGCCGCACAGAATGGAGCAAAGCCTGGCCGTGGGTGCTGGTGAACACGCTGGGCGGCCCGGTCCTCGGGGTGGGTTGTTATCAATGGGCTTTGTCAACAACACCGAGCGGAATCGTATTGCCCATCGTCGCCACGCTGCCGTTGGCGGTGATTCCGTTTGCGTGGCGGTTCGAGGGCGACCGCCCCGGTATACGATCCGTCATCGGTGGCATCATCGCGGTAGCCGGCGTGATCGCGTTGACCCTCGTTCACTAAAACTTGGCGCGGCAATTTCAGCGGGCTTGTGCTAAAATCCCGCCAAGATGCAGGAACCGATGGTTCAGATTCGTGACCTGACGAAGGTGTACGGGCATGGCGAGATCGAGGTCGTGGCGCTCGACCACGTCGGCCTCGACATTGCGGCGGGCGAATTCCTGGCATTGATGGGCCCGAGCGGTTCGGGCAAGAGCACCCTGCTGCACATTCTGGCGGGGATCGACCGTCCGACCAGCGGCCAGTGCCTCGTGCAGGGGACCAACGTGGCCGAGCTCAGTGAAACCGACTTGGCCGACTGGCGCAACACACATGTCGGTTTCGTCTTCCAGACATTCAATCTCATTCCCGTGTTGACCGCGTTTGAAAACGTGGAACTACCGCTATTGCTGACCGCGCTCGGCGCCGGCGAACGCCGCGAGCACGTCGCGGCCGCCTTGGAATTGGTCGGCCTGGCTGACCGCATGAAACATTTGCCGCGGCAGTTGTCGGGCGGCCAGGAGCAACGGGTCGCCATCGCGCGCGCACTCGTGACGGATCCCACGCTGCTGGTAGCGGATGAACCAACCGGCAACCTCGACGCCCACGCCGCGGCGGATGTATTGGGACTGCTCCAGCGACTCAATCGGGAGGCGGGCAAGACGGTCATCATGGTGACCCACGATCCCAAGGCCGCCGCCTACGCGCGCCGCGTCGTGCATTTGGAAAAGGGAGAACTCCTCAACGAAGAGGGACAAGCGCAGCGCAACCTCTCGATGGGATTTGCAAAATAGAAGGTCTGCACCGTGACGATCTCCGGTTTCATTGCCCGAAATGCATTTCGCAACAAGCGACGGCTGGCGCTTACAGTACTGAGCGTTGCGGTCTCGCTGTTTCTGTTTACAACATTGCAGACCGCCTTGCACCTGATGACGAAGCCGCCGACAACGGACCAGGCAGCGTTCCGAATCGTGACCCGCCACCGTGTCTCGCTGGCAAATGTGCTGCCCGAGAGATACCAACTCCGCATCGAGCGTATGCCGGGCGTGCAGTATTGCTCGAAGTTCACCTGGTTCGGCGGCATCTACAAGGATCCCAGCTTTAGCAATTTCGGGCAGTTTGCGGTGGACTCGGACCGGATTTTTAAGATCTTCTCCGAGATGGTGGTCACGCCAGAGCAGCAAGCCGATTTCAACCGGGAGAAATCGTCTTGCGTCGTCGGCGCGAAGTTGATGGAACGGTTCGGCTGGAAAATCGGGGACAAAGTCACATTGCAGGGTACGATTTGGCCGTGCAATCCCGAGTTGACCATTCGCGGTGTCTATCACGCCAGCGGGGTGGACGAGACGATCATGTTCTTCCATCACGATTACTTTAATGAGTTGATGAACGACCGCGGCCTGGTCGGCACCTTCTGGATCAAGGCGGCGAACGCGGACGTGATCCCGGATTTGATGGCCCGCATCGACGCCGCCTTCCGCAACTCCGACGCGGAGACGAAAACCGAAACCGAGCGGTCCTTCCAACTTACGTTCATCTCGATGTTGGGCAACGTGAAACTGTTTCTCGGGGCGATCTCCACCGTGATCGTCTTCACGATGTTGCTCGTGACGGCCAGTACCATGAGCATGGCCATCCGCGAACGGTCCCGGGAGATCGCCATCCTCAAGGCGCTCGGTTTCAACGCGCTGGACATCTTCGGCCTGATTCTGGCGGAGTCGTTCGGCCTCGCGATGGCCGGCGGCTTGATTGGATGTTTCGGCACGAAGTTTCTATTTTCGCACGTCGATATCTACAAGTTGTCCCACGGGAATATGCCGTTTTTCCCGGTGACCGCCGATACGCTGGCGCTCGGCCTGGTCGTCGCCGCTACCTTGGGATTGGTCAGCAGCCTGGCGCCGGCCTACACCAGCCACAAAATGTCCGTGGTGGAAGGATTGCAGGAACTGGACTAAGTCATGGCGATCCCGCTCCGATACAATCTTCGCAGTTTGCGCGTGCGCTGGCACTCGACGCTCGCCACGATGCTCGGCATCGCGCTGGTCGTCCTGGTGTTCATCCTCGTCCGCGCGCTCGCGCATGGGATCGAATCCACCTACATCAACACGGGTGACGAACGCAACCTGATCATCTTGCGCAAGGGATCGACCGCCGAATCCAGCAGCCAGATCAGTCGCGACGAGGCGCGGCGCGTCAAGTACCTCGACGGCATCGCCCGCAACGACCGCGACGAACCGCTGGCCTCGGCGGAGATGATCGTGCTGATCCTGCTGGATCGAATCAACGGCAGCGGCAGCGCCAACGTGCTGGTGCGCGGCGTCAGCGACGTGGCGATGGAATTACGTCCGCAAATCAAAATCACCGAGGGCCGGATGCTGCAACCGGGATTACACGAATGTCTCGTGAGTCGCCGTATCGCCGATCGCTTTGCCCATTGCCGCGTTGGCGACAGTTTCCAATCGGGTCGGATCACGTGGCATGTTGTCGGGGTTTTCGACGCACAGCGGACCGCCTACGAATCGGAGATCTGGGTCGATGTGGATGAAGCCCGCTCATCGTTCAAGCGCGATTTTTATGGCTCTGTGTTGCTTCGTCCCGTCGATAGCGCGACCGCGGAACAGGTGAAACAACGCATCCTGACGGACAAGCTGCTGACCCTCAAGGTTGTGTCCGAGACTGACTACTACCGCGAGCAAACGCAGTCAGCCGAGCTGTTTCGATTCCTCGCTTCGTTTCTGGCGGTCATCATGAGCATCGGCGCGGCGTTCGCGGCGATGAACACGATGTACGCGGCGGTTGGCGCACGCACGCGCGAGATCGGGACGTTGCGTGTGCTTGGTTTCCGGCGAAGCCAGATTTACGTGTCGTTCCTGCTGGAGTCGGTCGTGCTGGCGTTGCTGGGAGGCGTGGTGGGCTGCGTGATTTCACTGCCGCTCAACCTCCTGTCATCGGGGACGTTCAGCCAGACGACGTTTGCGGAGGTGGCGTTTCAGTTTCGCGTCACACCGCTGATGATGGCCAAGGGGATCGCGTTTGCCTTGGTGATGGGCGTGCTCGGCGGGCTGCTACCAGCGCGCCTTGCTGCGCGAAAACCCGTGCTTGACGCACTGCGCGCGGTCTGACGATGATGAAGGATGAAGCAATCGGAAACATGAGCGAAGCGTCCAACGAACCGTTGTCGAGACTGCGCATCGACGCTGAAAAAAAGACCCGCCGCCGCGGTGGGCCGAAGATCATGCTGGTGATTGTGGCTCTGGTACTATTCGGCGCAGTGGTAATTTTCCTGGCGATGCGCAAAGGTGATCGGGATTCCGTTGCTTCGAAAGGATCCTCCGGCGCGACGGCAACCGCCGCCGGTGCAGCAACAGCAGCTACGACCGGAATGGCCTCGACTTCCGCGACGCCGGTCAAAGTTGGCGATCCCGTGCTGACGGTAAGCGGGTACGTCATCCCGCGCGAACGCGTTGCGATCAGCCCGAAGTTCATGGGAACGGTTAAGTGGATCGGCGTAAAAAAGGGCGACGAAGTGAAGAAGGGCGACGTGATCGTGTTGCTCGAGGATGACGAGTATCGCGCCCGGGTGATGGAGACCGAAGGCCGCCTCGCGTTGGCGGAAGCGAATTTGACCAATGCTGAAGTGAATCTGAAACGGCAGATCGAGTTGTCGCACCATGATGTGGATAGCGCTCGCGCCCTGGACGATGCGCTACGCGTGCGCGACGGCGGAATAGCCGAGGTGAAGATGGCGCGCGGACAGCTCGCGCTGGCGCAAACCTACCTGGATTGGTGCACGATCCATGCGCCGATCAACGGGACGATCCTGGCGAAGCTCGTGAACCCGAATGAACTCGTGGTCCCGCAAAGCTTCGGTGGCGGGAATGGTCCGAGCACGGCGTTCCTGGCGATGGCTGACCTGACGGATTTGCAGGTCGAGATCGACCTGAACGAAGCCGACACACCGAAAGTGCACATGAAGCAGCGCTGCCGCATCAGCCCTGAGGCGTATCCCGACAAGAAATACGACGGTTACGTCGCGGAGATCGCGCCGGAGGCAAATCGCTCGAAGGGCACACTGCAGGTCAAAGTGCAGGTCGAAAACCCCAACCGCTTCCTGACCCCGGAATTGACGGCGAAAGTGGATTTTCTTGCGGACTGATTCCCATGGCTGAGATCCAGCGACAACCAGTCAATTCAAGCGACATCGCTTCCATCGGCTACGACGGCACGACAGAAACACTCGAGATCGAGTTCAAGGCCACGGGCATTTACCGGTATTTCTCCGTTCCCAAGAATGTGTGGGAAGAGCTCGCGCGCACGCCGTCCCCCGGCAAATTCTTTCTCCAACACATTAAGGGCAAGTACGCCTGGGAGAAGATCGGTCGTGATTGAAATGACAAAGGCGACCCTCATGGGTCGCCCTTGCGTTTGTTGCTGTCGAATCTGATGCCTATTTCACCTTATCGAACCGCGCGGCGACTTCGTCCCAGTTGACGACGTTCCACCACGCGTCGAGGTAGTTCTTGCGGAGGTTCTGGTACTTCAGGTAGTACGCGTGCTCCCACACGTCCACGCCGAGGATCGGGACATCGCCTTCCATGAGAGGGCTGTCCTGGTTCGCTGTCGAGTACGCTTTCAGTTTCTTGTCCTTGCTTACGACCAGCCATGACCAACCGCTGCCGAAGCGCGTCATGCCGTTGCCGGTGATCGTCTCCTTGAACTTGGCGAACTCGCCAAACGCTCCCTTGATCGCGTCGGCGAGTGCGCCCGCAGGTTCACCGCCGCCACCTTTCTTCATGATCGTCCAGAAGAGGCTGTGGTTGTGATGGCCGCCGCCGTTGTTGCGCACGGCGCCGCGGATGTCTTCCGGCACGCTGCTGATACCGCGCAGCAGGTCTTCGAGACTCTTGCCGTGCAGATCGGCGTGCTTGTCGAGGGCGGCATTCAGGTTCGTGACATAAGCTTGATGATGCTTCGTGTAATGGATTTCCATCGTGCGCGCATCGATGTGCGGTTCGAGTGCGTCGTATGAATAAGGCAATTTCGGTAGTTCATGCGCCATGATCGGATTCCTTTCGTGAATTTCAGTTCAATTCTTGAGAAACGCCAACGCCACTGCATCGTAGCGCGTGGGAGAGGACGTGTCAAATCGCCTCCGCAATGATTTGTCAAAGCCGGTCGCGCAGTCTAAGGTGACGGTTGTGAACAGCCGCAGGATTTTACTGGCACGCGTGGAGGAATTGCCACCCGGCGCGACGAAGAAGTTTACCTTCGACGCCAACGGACGGAAGACGGAGGCATTCCTGGCGAATTTCCGCGGTGAGCTGGTCGGGTTCGTGAATCGGTGCGTGCACCTGCCGATCACCTTGGACCTCGACGACAACGATTTTTTCACCGGTGACGGAAATCTTTTTGTGTGCAAGACCCATGGATCAGTGTATGACCCAAGGGCAGGCAAATGCGTTGGCGGACCGGGGCAGGGGAAGTCCCTGGAACGCCTGCCGCTGGTGGTGGACGCGGGCATGATTTACCTGGACTGGAAAGAATGAACTGGCTGATACATCACACGAAAAGGGTCTTACGGATCACCAGCGGCATCCTGTTGCTGGTGATCGGATTGGTACTGATGGTTCCCGGTGTGCCGGGGCCGGGGATCCTATTGATCTTTCTGGGGTTGAGTGTTCTGGCAGTGGATTTTGTCTGGGCCCATCGGGCAAAGACTTATATGAAGGCGAAGGGGGACGCGGTCATGAAGAAATTGCGGGGCCAATCCCCCAGCGGGCCACCGGTCAAGAAAGTTTAACGGGCGGCCTTGTCGTACCAGTGTTCGCAGTACTGCTTGCTGCGGATTTTCTTCTGCAGGCCAAAGGTGAATCCGAGCAGCTTGGCTATCATGGTGAACAGCGGCGTCTGGTCGATTTTGCGTGTGGAGGTGATGATCCAGCCTTTTGTGATCAACTCAAACTTCTGTCTGCGCGGCGCGCCGATCTTTTTCAGGTCGTAGGCGAGTTGCACATCCTCGGCGGCGTAGATGGTCTCGTCGAACCCGCCGAACGAGTCAAAATCCGCTTTGCGGCAGTGCATCATTCCCACGCCGACGCCGCTGCCGCGGACGTAGATGCCCCAGAGGAAGTAGAAAAAGCTGATCTTGAAGTTGCGACGCTCGGGCTCGATCCATGTGCCCCCACCGGCGATCTTGGGGTCTTCGAGGTGGTCGTGAATCAGGACCAGCAGGTTCTCGGTGACCTGGTTGTCGGCGTCGCAAAAGGCGATATATTTGCCGCGCGCGGCTTTCACGCCCGCGTTGCGCGCCTTGCCGATGTTGTTGATTGGCTCGACGACCACCCGCGCGCCGTGCTCGCGCGCCACGTCCCCCGTGCGGTCCCGGCTGTTATTATCGACCGCGATGATTTCCGCTGTGCACCCGCGCTCGCGCTCATACACCTGCGCCGCGTGCCTCAACGAGTCGATGGCGCGCCCGATGTATTTCTCCTCGTTCCACGCCGGAACGATCACGGAGAGCGTCGGCTCGCTCATTTGCCCGGCGGTTTCTCAGCCTCGTCGATGAGCATTACGGGGATGCCGTCGCGGATCGGGTAACGCAGGCCGCACTGTGGATTGGTGCAGATGATTTTCTCGCCTTCGAGTTTTACCTCGGCCTTGCATTTGGGGCAGGCCAGGATTTCGAGCAACTCTTTGTCGATCATGCTATCTCCTCCGCCACGCGCGTGGCTTCGTTGTAAACTTCTTTGACGCTCACAGTAAATTTTGCCGCGGCCTGCTTGCACGATTCAAATTCAGGCGACCGCGTGACTATTTTGCCACGAAGTCGTCCGACTTTCACCTCAATCTCGCCGAATTTGGTCTTCACCGTCACGATCTCGCGGGCCAGCTTGCGCCGCTGCGCTTCGTGTATGCGCACACCGAAACTTGTCGTATGCGTCAATACCAAATCCGCCAGAGTGTCCACGGCCTTGCTCTCGCAAAGAACGGTCAGCATGGTGCCGGGCCGGTTTTTCTTCATTTGCACCGGCGTCAGAAAAACGTCCAGCGCGCCCGCCGTCAGCAGCCGCTCCATCACATCACCGAACAGTTGCGGATTCATATCATCGATGTTCGTTTCGATGACGGTGATCGCGTCTGTTTCTTCCGTCGCGCTCGCCGCCGCACTGGCTTCACCCAAAACCGCGCGCAACACATTGGGCGTCTTCTCGAGATCGCGCGTGCCCGCACCGTAGCCGATCTTCTCGACGCTCATCGCCGGCAGCGGACCGAACCGGGCGCAAAATTCCGCCAGCAATGCCGCGCCCGTCGGCGTGACCAGTTCAAACGATTCATTGGACGGCTGGACGGGAATGCCTTTCAGCAACTCCAGCGTCGCGGGTGCGGGAACGGGGAAGCGTCCATGCGCTGTTTCCACAAAACCCGAACCAAGCCGCGGCGGGGATGCATGGATCTCGTCCACACCGAGCAATTCGACCGCGATACAGGCGCCCACGATGTCCACGATGGAATCCACCGCGCTGATTTCATGGAAGTGGATCTTCTCCAGCGGAATCCCATGGATCTTCGCTTCCGCCTCGCCGATGCGCCGAAACACGTGCAAGGCGCGATCTTTCACGCGTTGTGATAGTCCGCTTTTCTCAATCATCGCCGCAATCTCGGTGTACCCGCGATGCTCGTGAATTGCCGCATGGAGCATCGGTGAAGGCGAGTGAGCCACCGCATCCTCGAACACTGTGACATCAAATTTGGTAGCCGAAATGTTCTGCTTGGTCACACGCTGCGAAGAGATTCGATACTCGCGCAGGTGAAGCTTCTCCAACTCGGTCCGCAACGCGTCCTCCGACACACCCAGATCCAGCAGCGCGCCGAGAAACATATCGCCGCTGATCCCCGCAAAACAATCGAGGTAGAGGAGTTTCATTTTCTTAATCCGTCACCTTGTGCGAAGCGAAGGGTCCCTGTCGTGAGTGTGGCTTCCCAGATAAGAGAGATTCTTCGCTTTGCTCAGAATGACAGGCTGGATTGTTCATTTGTTCGCCAGTTGGTTCATCAAACTCGCAGCGTAGCCGGCGCCGAAGCCGTTGTTGATGTTGACGACGGTGACGCCGCTGGCGCAGGAATTGAGCATGGCGAGCAGGGCGGCGAGACCGCCGAAACTGGCGCCGTAACCGACGGAGGTGGGCACGGCGATGACGGGCTTGTCCATAAGACCGCCGACGACGCTGGGCAGGGCGCCTTCCATACCGGCGACGACGATCAAGACGTTGGCTTCGAGAAGCTCCTCGTTCAACGCGAGGAGGCGGTGGAGACCGGCCACGCCGACGTCGTAGTAGCGCTTCACGCGATGGCCCATGATGTCGGCGGTTACGACGGCTTCCTCGGCAACGGGAATATCGGTTGTGCCGGCGCAGAGCACGGCAATCGTGCCGCCACGTTTCGGCAACGGCTTGCGCACGACGGTCACTACGCGGGAGGCTTCGTGATACTTCGCCTTCGGGAAGGCGCGTTTCAGGGCGCGAAAGGTTTCCTTCGACGCCCGCGTGGCCAGCAGATTGTCGTTGTGGCGCAAGATGGCCCGCGCGATCTTCACGACCTGCACTGGTGTCTTGCCTTCGCAGTAGATTACCTCAGGGAAACCTTTACGGAGGGCGCGATGTCCGTCCACGCGCGCAAAATCGAGGTTGTGAGTCGAGAGGGACTTCAATCGTTTGAGCGCGGTACCGGGGGGCACGCGACCGGCGCGCACGTCGTCGAGCAATTTCCTGAGCCTCACTTCATTCATGGCGTGGCGGACTCCGCCCGAAGTTCTTTCGCGCGGGCTTCCATCGACTCGGCTTCTGGGATGCGATTCAGCGCGCGAAGGACGATGGCGTAGTTGTCGAGGATCGGCAGCAATTGCGGATCGTTGTGGCCGAGGGCGGTTTCCTTGATGGCGAGCGCGCGTTTTAACAGGGGGGCCGCTTCGGCACGGCGGTCCTCCGAAGAGTAAAGCGTACCGAGATTGTTGAGATCAGTCCCGACATCGACGTGGCCCGGACCGAGGAGCTTCTCATCGATCTGCAACGCCCGCCGGTACAGCGGCTCGGCCATTGCGTTTTTGCCCTGGATGCGATAGACCTCCGCAAGGTTATTAAGACTGGAGGCAACGGTAAGGTGCACCTTGCCGTAGTTTGCCTCGTCGCGTTCAAGCGCGCGTTTAAGCGGTGATTCCGCGGCGGCGTATTTCTTCTCGAGATAGAGCACAAGTCCCAGGCTGCTGAGGTCCTTCGCCAGTTGCGGGTTTTTCTTGCCGCTGTTCTTCTCGCCGATGGCGACCGCCTGCGTGTAGGAAGCTTCCGCTTCCGTGTACTTGCGCAAGGCAGTCTGCACGGAACCGAGCGCGCGCCAGGTTGCCGCGAGGCTGGGATGATCCGGCGGTACGGTCTTCCGCCAGATGTCCAACGCCCGGGTCAGCAACGTTTCGGCCTCAGCGTTCCGGTCCTGAGCGGCCGCCAACGCGGCGAGGTTGTTCAGCGTTGTGGCGATGGCAGTGCCAGGCTGGCCGGGCGACTGCTCGCAAATCGTGAGCGCACGCTGGTACAGCGGCTCGGCCTCGGTGAGTTTACCTTCCGCGCGGTACACCCCGGCGAGATTGTTAAGGTCGGTTGCCACGCCAAGGTGATTCGTGCCGAGGGCCTTCTCGTCGATGGTGAGCGCCTGTTTGTACAATTGTTCCGCGTCGGCGTAGCGCCCCAGGTTGTCGGAGACCAGGGCGAGGTTGTTGAGGTCAACGGCGACGTCCTGATGGTCGTAGCCCAGTAGCTTCTGGTCCATCGCCAGCGCTCGTTTCAATAAACTTTCGGCTTCCGGGTAATTACCCTGCGCGCGCTGGTACTCCGCGAGGTTGCTCAGCGCGGTGGCCACTTCGCGATGCGAAGGGCCAAACAATTTCTCGGCGATTTTCAGCGCGTCCTGCCCGACGCGGACGGCGTCGGCATACTTTGCCTGTCGGTAAAGGTCGTTCGCTTGCGCGGTGAGTTTTTTCAGGGTGGCGATCTCGGCGTGCGCTGGGAAAGCCATGAGCACCAGCGCCAGTACCGTGGCGATTCGCAGACGGAGATTCATGCTGCGCATGCTAGCAGACCGAGCCGAAACACCGCAACTGTGTTAAACGGGGCAGGTGGGGCGGGCGTTTTTACCTCACCACGAAGGCACGAAGAACACCAAGGAAGGTGCAAGTCCAAATTCATCGACCTCTGCCTAGCGGGTCAGCAGCGACACAGCTTTGGCGAGGGGCAGGTCGGTGGCGAGGACTTCGCGGCGGTCGGTTTTCCAATCGAAGGTGCCGAAGCCAGAGCGGGCCAAGGAGCGTTCGGTTTCGCGCTTCAACTCGACGATGAAATCCGGTGTCAGCCCCTTTTCCTGAAGAACATGCTTCGAGGGCCGCATGTAGTACGCAGTGGGCATGATCAGCACGGAGCCATCCGACAGCGCCGCGGAGGCATTGAGAAATCCCCGGCCAAAAGTCTGGCTGCCGACGATGCGGGCGCGTTTGTTGTCCTGCAATGCCCCGGCAAAAACCTCCGCCTCGGCGGCAGTGCCGCCATTGACGAGCAAGATCAGCGGCGCGGTGACGTTGAGGCTTTCGTCACTGACGAAGGTGGTGTGCAGCCCCGGGCTTCCATACTCCAGCGCGATGAGCTCTGTGCCTCTGGAGAGGAAGAAGGACGCGGCCACCTGCGCGGCCCCGAACGCGCCGCCGGCGTTGTTGCGCAGATCGAGAATGATGCCCGCCGCACCCTGGCTTTTGGCGAGGATCATGGCGGCACGGAGGTTTTCAACAACACCTTGCGTGAATTCAGGTACCCGATAGTACGCGACGCCCCGGTCGAGGTAACGCAGGGCGGTCTGGGGAGACGGACCCGGTGCGGTACGGCGCAGGCGGAGGTCTCGAACAGCCCCGGTACGCGGATCGAGAACGCGGAAGGTCACTGGGAAATCCCTCGGACCGCCCAACAGACGGTCCACGTCGATACGTCGCGCGTGAGCGGTGGGGACATCACTGATGGCGATGAGCTGGTCGCCGCCGAGCAGGCCGCCGTTTTCCGCCGGACTGCCGTCGCGCGGCGAAATAACCGTGGGGAAATCGTCGCGGATGGCGAAGCTGAGTCCGATGGCGGCAGCGGTATCGGCGAGTTCATTTGTTACCGCGGCCTCCTCGGGTGTGAGCAAATCCGCTTCCGGATCGATGGAGCGGACGAATCCGCGCAGCGCGGCGGTGGTGCTACGGGCCGTGTTAATGCGCGAGGGTTGAGCATAGGTCTTCTGCAACAGCTCCAACAACTCTGTGAAACGCGACAGTGTCTCGAAGGAAGATGGCGTGGGCGTCAGGACGCGCGGCTCCTCGCCGGCACAGGCAAGCGCGGCCACGAGCAACGCGCAAGCCAGCAGGGGCACGGCAAGCCGCGCCCCTGCCGCACGATTCCGCAAGAGCTTCACGCAAGTTCCTGGCCGCTGATGGCGTCGGCAATTTTGAACTGCTCGAAATGGAAGGTTGGGTCGGCGCGGAAGCTGAGTTTGCCGCTGAGCTTCTTTTCCAACTCGATAAGCACCGTTTCGTCCTCGGTGCGGAGACGGTTGAGCACTTCCGGGTGGACGAAGATGCGGAGTTGCGGTTGCTCGTGTTTGCCCTGCTCGCGCAGCTTGCGGAGGAGTTCGGAGACCTTGCGTTGAATTTCAACCGACATCGACAGCGCGCTTTTGACCATGCCTTTGCCTTTGCAGTAGGGGCAATCCTCGTACACCGCGCTGGCCATGCTTTCGCTGTGGCGCTGGCGGGTCATCTCCATGAGGCCGAGCTGCGAGATGTTGAGGATGCGGGTCTTGGCCTTGTCGCGACGGACGCCCTCGCGCACTTTTTGTGTGACCTTCTGCTGGTCATTGCGATGTCGCATGTCGATGAAGTCGATGACAATGAGGCCGCCGATGTTGCGGAGGCGAAGCTGGCGGCAGATTTCCTCCGCGGCCTCGAGATTGGTTTGGAGAATCGTCGTGTCCAGGTCCTTCTGCGATTTGTGACGGCCCGTGTTGACGTCGACCGCCACGAGCGCCTCGGTTTCATCGATGCAGATGTAGCCGCCCGATTTGAGCCAGACCTGGCGGCGGAAGGCGTTCTCGATTTGTTTCTCGACGTTGAACCGGCTGAAGATCGGCGTGGGCTCGTTGTAGAGACGGACCTTGCCACGGGAGCGACGGCTGATCTGCCCAATCATGTTGCGGATGCGTTCATACGCGTGCTCGTTGTCCACCACGATGCGATCTACTTCCTCGGTGAGGAAATCCCGCACGGTACGCTCGACCAGGTCGGGTTCCTGAAAAACGCAGTACGGCGCCGACTGTGTTTTGATTTTGTCCTCGACCCCTTTCCACGTCTGCAGCAGCAATTCGAGGTCGCGGATGAAGTAGCGCTTCTTTTGATTCTCGCCGACGGTGCGGATGATGACGCCCATGCCCTCGGGAATGCGAAGGCGTTGCAGGATTGTTTTCAGACGCTTACGCTCCCGGTCATCCTCGATCTTGCGCGAGATACCGCGCTGCGGGTTGAACGGCATCAGCACGAGGTAGCGGCCCGGGATGCTGATGTTGGTGGTGATGCGCGGGCCCTTGGTGCCGATGGGTCCTTTGACGACCTGGACGATGACCTCGGAGCCCGGCGGATACAGTTGTGGAATGTCCTTTTGCGAGATTTTTGGTTTCTGCTGGGCGCGTTGGGTTTCCGGTGTTTCAAGCAGATCGACGCGCTGGTCGAGTTGCTCGGGAATGATGTCCCAGTAATGCAGAAAGGCGTTCTTCTCGAATCCGATGTCGACGAACGCTGCTTTCAGTCCCGGCTCAAGGTTCCGAATCTTCCCCTTGAACACGCTGGCGACGATCCGCGACTCGGTCGTGCGCTCGATGGTGAACTCCTCAAGCTGGCCCTCTTCCAGCACGGCGACGCGGTTCTCCAGCGCCTCGGCGTTGACGATGATTTCCTTGAAGATGCGTTTCTTGCGGCGACCGGTCAGCAGTTCTTCGCCCTTTTTCAGTATTTGTTTGATTGCGTCCATGCTCAATAGATCCTCCTGTGAATCCACACGTTTTGTAGCAGCCCGAGGGCGGTCATGCTGGCCAGCACGAACGATCCTCCCTGGCTGAGTAATGGCAGGGGCAGACCCGTGACCGGCATCAGGCCGATCGTCATGCCCACGTTAATGAAGATATGGAAAAACAACATGACCACGACCCCCGTGGCCAGAAGCATTCCCAAACGGTCGCGCGCGTTCGCGGCGATCCGTAGCCCGGAAAACAAAATGACCGCGTACAACCCCAGCACACCGAGACTGCCAACGAACCCCTTCTCCTCGGCAATCACGCTGAAGAGAAAATCGTTCGGCGCCACGGTGCTGGGCAAATATCCCAGCAGGTTTTGCGTTCCCTGCAGATAACCTTTTCCCGACCACCCACCCGAGCCGACCGAGATGAGCGATTGGGTGAGATTCCAGCCCACTCCCCTCGGATCCTTGTTCGGATGCAAAAACACCGTGAGCCGGTCACGCTGGTAATCTTTCATATGCAACCACGCGAACGGCGCGAGGACCAGGCCCAACGCGATCACCAGCAGCAAATGCTTCACGCGCACGCCCGCCACGAAAAGCAAACCAAAGCAAATCGGGAGCAAAACCAACGCCGAACCCAAATCCGGTTCCAACATGATGAGCACCAGCGGCGCTCCCGCCACCACGAACGCGACCCAGACGGTGCTCAACTGCCGGCGGGCTTCCAGCGTGCGATGAAAGAGATAATAGGAAATCGCAACCAGGGTCGCCAACTTGGCAATCTCCGCAGGTTGAATCCCGAAACCGCCAAAACCCAACCACCGCCGCGCGCCATACATTGTATGTCCCGCCACCAGGACGAGTACGAGCAATCCCAGCGCGAAGACGTACCACACGGTGGCCCATTGGCAGATGAGCCGGTAATCCACCAATGCCGCCGCCAGATAAACCAGCAGCCCGACACCGAACCACACCATCTGCATTTGGTAAGTGGGCAGCTTACCGGGATGCGCTCCAGCCGAGCCCAAGGCGGAATACGACGCGCTATAAATAAAGAAGACACTACCGACCGCCAGCGCCACCATGGCGCCGAACAGCGCCCAATCCATGCGCTTGATCATGTCGAGGTATCGGTTAATCGGCATAGACCGCCTCCGCAGGATGGTTGTCCTCGACGCTCTTCCCAAACACCTGCGCGAAAACCTTGCTGGCGACCGCCGCTGCCGTGTGGCTTTCGTTCGCTGCGTCTTCAATCAGCACGGAGATGGCAACTTGCGGCTGGTCGTAGGGTGCGAACCCGATAAACCACGCGCGATCCAACCGTTGCGATTTGCCATCGACGATCCTATCGTATTGCGCGGTGCCTGTTTTGCCCGCCACGCTCAATCCCTTCACCCCGGCCGGACGCGCCGTGCCACTTTGGACTGCGCCAAGCATTGCCTGGCGCACGAATTCAATTTGCTGGGGCTTTGCACTTAGATGGGCGCGGACATCCGGTTCGCCTTCATGGACGACCTGACCGTCGGAGGACTCGATGCGCTTCACCACATACGGCCGCAAACCCGTGCCGCGATTGGCGAATGTTGCCGCCACGCATGCCATCTGCATGGGTGTGACCAGCAGGAAGCTTTGCCCAATCGACAACTGGACCGTATCGCCATCCCACCATCTTTCGCCGCGCTGCGCCCGTTTCCACGCCGCGCTCGGCACCAAACCCCGGCCTTCACTTCCAAGGTCAAATCCCGTCGGTTGACCCAGGCCGAATTCAGCCGCGACCTTTGTGATGGTATCCAGGCCCGTTTTCAAACCCCGTTCGTAGAACCACACGTCGCAGGACTGTGCGATCGCGGTCGCGGCATCGACGGAACCATGTCCGCCGTGGTTCCAGCAGCGGAAGGTGTGATTGCCGATGGTAAAAAACCCTGGGCACACCACGGTGTCTTGTGGTGAGATTGCACCAGACTCAAGCCCGGCCAGCAAGGTGATCGGTTTGAACGTCGAGCCGGGTGGGTAACGCGCGAAGATCGTCCGATTGAGCATCGGGCTGGCGGGATTGGTCCTGACCGCTTCGATTACTTGAGCGGGTGTGCCTGGACTGAAGATGTTGGGGTCGAAGCCCGGCTCTGAAGCCAGGGCCAGCACTTCACCCGTTCGCACATCCAGAAGTACCGCCGCGCCGGAGAGCTTCTTGCCCGGGGTTGCCGGAGCTTCGCGCAACGCTTTTTCCAGGATTCGCTGCAGTCGGACGTCGATCGTCAATGTTACGCGACCGCCGCGCTCGGCTTGTTTCTCGCCCAGATCATCCTTGATCGTGCCGGCGGGATTGACCCGGATGGTGCGTCCGCCCGGTGAACCCCGCAGATATTCATCACACGCCTTCTCGACGCCCTGCCTGCCCACGCTGTCGGGTTGGTAGTAGGAATACTTCTCGATATCCTCATCGCCATCGTCCGCATCCGCCTTGCCGACATAGCCGATCAAATGCGCCGCGAGCGGACCCAGCGGGTATTGACGCACCGGCATGACGATCAGATCCGTGCCAGGAATAGTGTCGGCACGTTCGGAAAAGGCCGCAACCTGTTCGGGAGGAAGATCGTGCCACACGGGCATCGGCAGGGGACGACGCTTCTGGTAGTGAAGCTTGATGTCGCGGTCGGCAAGTTTGTTCTGGAGGCCAAGTTCCGAACCGAGCAGGCCCAGATTCGCCTGGGCGATGGTAACGACGTTGCTTTTCTTGGGTACGCCCATTTGGTCGAGGTAAATCGCGATATCGTAGCTCGGGCGGTTGTTCGCGAGGACAACACCGTTGCGATCGACAATCTCCCCGCGAGCTGCGGGGATGCGGATGCGGCGCAGCGATTGCGCGTCCTGTTTATTGTCGTAGTGCTGGCCACGCAGAATCTGCACGCGCCATAACGCGCCGAGCAGGAGGAACAACCCGCAGGCGACAATCGTGCCGATCGCCCGGAGGCGTGGGTTGTTTTCGCGAAATGGCGCGCTGATGATCATGTGTTCCCCCACGCCATCCGCGCGTAATCCAACACGAAGAAAAGCAACACTGTGACCGTCCCGCTGATCGCCGCCACGAGGATCATTTTAAAAACCATACCGAATGAAATGCCGATGGAAAAAAACGCGATGACCGCCACCGCCATCGATGTCAGGGCGCCCGCGCCCATTTGTACCCAGGGTAGGTCGCGGTCCAACACTTCGCGGAGACTTGTCATTAGAATGGCCGAAATGCCATACGCCAGAGCCGACACGCCGAATGGCGCAGCCGACAACGCGTCCTGCAGCAGGCCCGCCACGAGCGCGATCGCAATGGCGGATCGGCGCGGCATTGACAGCGCCGTGTACACCACAAGTGCCGGCAGGAATTCGATTCGTAAGCTGCCGAAAAACCAGAGCGTCGGCAAACGCGCTTGCAGCGCCGCTGCTATCAGGATTCCCACAATGGCGATGAGCGTGTTCATTCCACGATCACCATCACTTCCTCCAACCGGCGAAAGTCCGCGGCTGGCTTGATCTCGACGTCCTGATACATCCCGGTTTGTTTGTTGAGTTGCGCACCGGTGACCGTGCCGATGAGAATGCCCTTGGGAAAAACGCCGCCAAAACCGGAGGAAACCACCGGCTCACCCGGCTTGATCTTCGCATCGCGGTTCACGTAGGTCATTACGCAATGGGGGGAAAGACGAAGTGAGCGCTTGACGCCGGCGGCGATGCCGGGCTCACGCGTGTTCTGCAGGAGTGCGCTAACTTTGCAGTTCGGATCGGTGAGCAGGAGAACGCGGCTCTCGCCTTTGGTAGCAGAGACAATCTTGCCGACGAGGCCATCGGCATTGAGGACGGCCATGTTCATATGGAGACCATCGTTGCTCCCGCGGTCGATCTGGATGCTCTCCCACCAGTTGGATGCGTCGCGGCCGATGACACGTGCGGTGACGGTGTGGAAGGGGGCGTGCTCTTTCAAGCTGAGAAGCTGGCGCAGGCGCAGGTTCTCATCTCCCGTTTCACCCAGGGCACGCACTTGTTGGCGCAACGCATCGTTTTCCCGGCGCAATTCCTCATTTTGTCGGGCGAGGAGTCGGCGCGACTGGACGAAGGGAAAGTAATCTCCCAGCTTCACAAACGGCGTACCAAGTTGTACGAAAACCATGCGCAGCTTACCCGAGAAAGCGTTGGGTTGGCCCAGAAACATAATCCAGCCGACCACCAGCAATCCGATAATGACCAAATTTTTCCGATTCACTCAAACTTCCGTGCCTCTCGGTGGTCGCCAACAAACTTCCGCGACTACCGTCGGCCAATTCTTCGGCGGGTGGAGCAGGTGGGATGGCGCTTACGATGAATTCTTGGCGAGCTTCTCAAGATAGCCGAGTTCCTGGAGCACCACACCCGTACCCATCGCCACCGCGCTCAGCGGATCATCAGCGATGTGAACGGGCAGCCCCGTC
This sequence comes from Verrucomicrobiia bacterium, assembly GCA_035577545.1. Lineage (NCBI taxonomy): Bacteria > Pseudomonadati > Verrucomicrobiota > Verrucomicrobiia > Verrucomicrobiia bacterium. Next base: position 59,067 of record DATLVI010000041.1, on the reverse strand, counting down.
TCTTCGGCCAGAAGCTTGTCGACGCCCCGAATCAGCGCGCCGCCGCCCGCCAGCATAATGCCACGGTCGACGAGGTCAGCGGCCAATTCAGGAGGGCAGCGCTCGAGTGTCACGCGGACGTTCTCGACAATGGTCGAGATCGGTTCCTGTAACGCTTCGCGCACTTCCTCGGAGGTCACCGTCAAGGTCTTCGGCAAGCCGGCCACCAGGTCGCGTCCTTTGACTTCCATGGTGAGCTCTTGTTCGAGCGGGTAGCCCGAGCCGATCTTGATCTTGATGTCCTCCGCCATGCGTTCGCCAATCATCAAATTATAAGCGCGTTTCATGTACTGGATGATGGCTTCATCCAGTTCATCTCCCGCTACACGCACGCTGCGGCTCAACACGATGCCCGCCAGGCTGATCAGGGCCACTTCCGTCGTGCCACCGCCAATATCCACAATCATGTTGCCCGCCGGCTCTTGCACCGGCAGCCCAACGCCGATGGCGGCCGCCATCGGTTCTTCAATCAGATAAACATCCCGCGCCCCCGCATGGGTGGCGCTGTCTTTGACGGCGCGCTTTTCCACCTCGGTGATCCCGCTCGGCACCGCGACAATGACCCGCGGTTTAATGCCATAACGGCGGTTGTGCACCTTCTGGATGAAATAACGCAGCATCGCCTCGGTGATCTCGAAATCCGCGATGACGCCGTCCTTCATGGGGCGAATGGCCTGGATGTTACCTGGCGTACGACCCAACATCCTCTTCGCCTCTTCTCCTACCGCCAGCACGTGGCTTGTCCCCGTTTGGATGGCCACCACGCTGGGCTCTCGCAAAACAATACCGCGATCACGCACGTAAACCAGCGTGTTCGCGGTTCCCAAATCGATGCCAATATCGGTCGAAAAATAGTTTAGAAATTTGCCAAACATCTAAATCGCTTGTCTCCCCACGCGTCCTCCCGGCGCCCTCCACTCAAAGTGATAATGACCTCCAACCACACCCTCGTCCGACCGCAGTCGGGGCCCGAAGTCATTCAAGTCGCGCCACTTTTACAGTCCAGAGCCGACCCCGTCAAGCAGTGAATTGCCAGCTGACCGTTGCGGTCATGCGCGATCAATTCCACAACCGGCTCTTGGCAAACGAGGTTGGGAAGGGGTATTCTGAAGCAGTCACGGAAGAATGTTCGCGAAGAAGGGCGGTAACTATGCGGATTCTGGTTGTAGAGGATGAACCGAAGACAGCGGCCTACTTGCGGAAAGGGCTTTCCGAGGGCGGCTACGTAGTCGACTGCGCCGTCGATGGCGACGAAGGATTGCACCTCGCGCAGACCAGTGCCTACGATCTGGTGATTCTCGACGTGATGCTCCCGCGCCGCGATGGCTGGTCGGTGATCGCGGAGATGCGGCGCGGCGGGAAACAGACACCGGTGCTCTTCCTCACGGCGCGGGACCAGGTCCAGGACCGGGTCAAGGGCCTCGAATTGGGTGCCGATGATTATCTGGTCAAACCTTTCGCGTTCTCCGAGTTGCTCGCGCGGATGCATTCCGTCTTGCGGCGCGGTGCGTCCCGGCCGGTGGAGACACTGAAACTCTCCGACCTGGAAATCGACTTTCCCCGGCGCAAGGTGTTGCGCGGCGGGAAACGGGTCGATCTGACCGCCAAGGAATTCGATCTCCTGTCCCTGCTGGCCAGGCGCGCCGGTGAAATCCTCTCGCGGACGATCATTGCTGAACAGGTTTGGGACATGAATTTCGACAGCGATACAAACGTGGTGGATGTCGCCGTGCGCCGTTTGCGGCAGAAGATCGACGAGCCTTTCGTGAAGAAATTGGTCCACACCGTTCGCGGCGTTGGCTATGTCCTCGAAGACCGCTAAGCCGACACCGGGTGGCGCGCGCAAACCCCGGCGGTGGTGGTCGTCGATCACGTTTCGGCTGACGCTGCTCTACATGCTTTCGGCAGTGGGGATCCTGACGGTGTGCTGCATCCTCGTCTATTGGATGCTCGCGCGGAATGTCGACCATTTGGCCGGCCAGTTTCTGCAGGACGAGGTGCACGACGTCCGCGCGGCTCTGCGCGAGCTTCCCAGTAATCCCCGGGTTTTGGATGCCGAAATCAACATGGAAGGCACGTACCCGAATTATTATGCGCGGGTCATGGACCGGCAGGGGAGGGAGTTTGGGGCAACTCCGCACATGGGGGAAGTGGCGGAGGGTTTTCAATTCCCACCTCCTGCCGAAGCGACGGAATCGTCCCGGCAGTTTGTCAAAGCTCGGGCAAGTGATGGGAGATGGTTTCTCCTGGGCTCGGCTTGGGGACAGGTCGGACGCGAGGGCGAAACGCAGATGATGGTCCAGGTCGCGCTGGATATTTCCAAGGAACAGAGATTGGTGCAGAGTTTTACGGGGCGGCTTGTGGGCGTAATCCTGTTGGGGCTGGGCTTGTCCACCGCGGCAGGGATCGTCGTGGCCGGGATGGGGATGCGCCCGCTGACGGAAATCACCTCGGCCGCGCAACGCACCGGCCCGACGCAACTCCACGAGCGCATCGGTTCGACGCATTGGCCGCAGGAGTTGACTGCCCTGGCGGAGGCATTCGACGGAATGCTCGATCGCCTCGAAGATTCCTTCGCCAGGCTCTCGCAGTTTTCGGCGGACATGGCCCACGAACTGAGAACCCCCATCAATAATCTCATGGGCGAGGCGGAAGTCTCGCTCTCGAAGCCGCGAACCGTGGAAGAATACCAGCGCGTGCTGGCCTCCAGCCTGGAAGAATGCGGTCGGCTGGCGCGCCTCATTGACAGCATGCTCTTTCTGGCCAGGGCGGAGAACGCCGAAACCGAGTTGAAACGATCGGCGCTGGATGTTCGCGCGGAGATCGAGGCCGTGCGGGAGTTTTACGATGTCGTGGCGGAGGAACAGGGTGTCGAGGTGGCATGCGGGGGGGACGGTCGATTGAACGCCGATCCGCTGCTTTTCCGGCAGGCGGTCAGTAATTTGCTCTCCAACGCGTTGCACTACACCCCGCGTGGTGGCAAGGTCGTGATCTCGGTGGCCCGCCCGGGCGGCGGATGGGTTGACATCGCCGTCGCCGATACGGGAACGGGGATCGACCCCGAGCATCTGCCCCGCATCTTCGACCGCTTTTATCGCGCCGACCGCTCGCGGTCGCAGCACCCACAAGGCCTCGGGCTCGGGTTGGCGATTGTAAAATCCATCCTGACGCTCCATGGCGGAACAGTGGCGATCACCAGCACGACGGGAGCGGGCACGACCGTCGTGCTTCGGTTCCCCGGCAATGCGGCTTGAAAAGTTGCGCACGCGCCAGTAGGATACGCCCAACTCAGGCGCGTCCCCACAAAGAAGCCTGATCGACCGACAGGGTGAAATCATGAAAAAACTGTACGCGTTGTGGGTCAGCCTCGTTTCGCGACTGCAATCACCATTCCTGCTCGTCATCCGCCTATATTGGGGCTGGCAGTTTTTCGGGACGGGGAAAGGTAAGCTCATGAATCTCGATAAGACCGCCGGGTTTTTCGCCACCTTGAATATCCCCGCTCCCAAGCTGAATGCGATCCTCGCCGGCAGCACGGAATGTTTCGGCGGACTGCTCCTCCTGCTCGGATTGGGTTCGCGCATCGCTACGGTCCCGCTCATCTTCACCATGGTCATCGCCTACCTCACCGCCGAGTCAGAGGCGGCCCACGCCATTTTTAGCAATCCTGACAAGTTCGTCACCGCCGCGCCATTTCTATTCCTATTGACCTGCGTAATCGTCCTCATTTTCGGGCCCGGCTGCTTCTCGCTGGACGCCATCATTGCCAGGTCGTGCGGCGAAAAGAAAAAGTAGCATCGCTCAACCACGCTACGATCCACGAATGGGTTTGTTTGTCCCTTTACCGCATTCAAACCCACCAAAACCCCCCTCAAATTGGGTTCGTTTTCCAAAACGAACCCACCTGCAAACGCCGACTGCAAACGACACAAGGTTCTGTATCTAAAATCGATACATCGAAAACCGCGCAAAAATAAATTGGGTTCGTTTCGCAGAAACATATATAGGCCCCGATCTGCCCCCAACAGCGAGTCAAACCGTAGCATTATCGATGACTGATAGCTCGGCCCTTGTCTCGTCCGCCGTGGCGGTCTCACGGTGGCGGACCTGTCCTCCATAGTACGAAGTGCGACGCCGGAAGCCTCAGCGACGTGGCCTCTCCTACTACTCATACCCCGCATCATACCACTATCGGAATCCGATGTCCAGCGCTTTAAGCCTCATCTGCTGCGGCTGCGCTCGGTGAGCTTGGCTCTGGTCAAGCATGCAAGGACGAAAGCACCATGCAGACCATGTCCTTCTTCGTGGCGGTTCGAGGGTCACTGCCGAGAGCGACCGCAGTGCGTGCCAGCAGAGCCAACAGTCAATGGGTGATCTTGAGCCGAATGAACCGCGCCGGCATGGAATCAGACGGGGCCATGTCCTGAACTGTCCAGGTTTCGGTGCCGTTACCGTTGTCAACGGGCGGGCCAATGGGCGCGGTGAAACCCGGCCCGGAATTCCACGTGACGAGGTCGCTCGAAACTTGCACGGTGTAGCTGATGTCGGTGTTGTAAAGAACCTGCTTGTACGCGATGGTCAGATGGTTTGTACCCGCAAGATTCTGAACGGAGGCGTTGGGCAGGCCGTTGAGATCCGGGACCTTGGGGTTGAGGCTGAGGGCGTATTCCATCAAGTTGGGAATCCCATCACCATCCGGATCGGCCACATCGCCGCTGATCGAAGTGTTGGTCAATTCAGCGCTGGTGAAATTGGCCTGCCGCCAGAGTTGGTATGGCGCGGTCAATAGACCGTAAACGACAAATTGGTTGGCGCCCGTCGGCGCGTAAACCTTTCCATTGCTGATGGTCGGCGAGGCGAATTTAACGTAGCTCCCGAGCGAATCGCGCGAGGCCTTGGACTGACTGGTCCACAATGTGTGCCCGACGTTGCCAGCGTCGTAGGCAACGATCGTGCCGCCTTGGAAATTGCAGATGCCCCAGACAATCCCGGAGCCGGGTACGTTGAGATTGGCCGACAACGACATACCGCCGGGACGCGATTGCGTAAACGTCGCATTCCCTTGGGCCAGTGGGTTGGTGTCAATGGAGGAACCAGTGAAGTTGAACGCCTTCATCACGTCGCCGCCGGTCCACGTAAACAGAAACTGATTGCTCGGACCGTTCCAATAGACCGGGCTTGGTCCGATGCAACACGTCGACGGCACCGCCTGAAATTCCTGGAGGACGTTCGTGTCGGAATTCGCGGTGCTATACCCGCCCATGTCGTCGCGATTCAACAGATACAACACGCCCTGCTTGCCGATCCCGACAACCATATTGGTGGTGGGCAGCAAGAGTGTCCCGCCAGAACCCAGATCCAGGTCGGAGGCATCGAGCGCGGCCTGATTATACGGCGTGAACCAGGTGGCGACGGCCAGGGTATTGTTGGAGACAGTGAGCTTCATGAATGTGTCGCCAAGGTCCGGCCCGCCAGTGTTGGCGTCAAAACTGCCATTGCCGGTCACCACGTAGATATTGCCGGCGGAATCCGCGGCCGGCCCCGTGCCGCTCGACCAAATCGCGCCCTCACCGCCGTTGGGTGTTGTGTTGAACGCGCACACCTGCTGGAGATTTGTTGCGCCGTAACCGAGCAACCACCCGTGATAGGGAGCCCAATCGCAATGCGAACCGAACGCCAGATACACCACATTGCTCAACAGCAATAAACCGGGACGGTTGTGTTCGTGCTGCGCATCGAAGGAAACATTGGTGCCGCCATCGCCCGTGCCTGGAACGGACGCCTGTACCACCACGGGCCCGCCGAATTTCTCCTGCCCGGTCGCAATATCCAACGCGTGCAATCGGTGAAAGTAATTGCCACTTTCCACGGTCTTGGCGTCGACGTAGATCGTGCCCGTAGTCGGGTCGATGACGGGCGTGCTGGTGATCCCGACGATGGGCGACAAGTCACCGCAGTTATTCAAATCCGCAATGGGAACTGGCGGGCCGAGGTTCACATGCCAGAGCGCGTTGGACGCAGCGGCATTGTCGGCATCAAACGCGTACACGCTGTTGCTCTCCGTACAGACGTACACGACGTTATAAAACTGATTGGAGATCGCCACCGCATGGGCGTACAGCGGCTGCGCATACATTTGCCCGTCAACGGAACGGCTGAAGACTTTTCCGAATTGCGCTGTGCTCACATTGTTGGTGGTGAGGACAAATTCCTGGAGATTCGCCCCCGTGCGGAGATTATCATTATGCTGTGTGAGAACATTTGCCGCAATAGCCCCGAACGGCGACAAGAAGACGACAAAGATAACGGCGGCAGAAACGACCCGACGACAACACTTTCGAGTTCTTCCCTGAGTTCGCTCCATCGGCGACCTCGATTCCTGATACTACCTGAATTCCGTGTTACCGTTCGATTGAAGGCACGTGATGTTGGAACCAATCCCCTCAGTCACACTGACCACCATTTTATCCTCCCTGACAGTATTATCAAGCCTTTTTCGCGGCTCTAAGACTTACTCCGCTCTGTTACGCCGCCAATACCCCCTCCTTCGTTTCCCTCCTTAGAAAATATACTTCCCGGATACCGATAGAGGGATCAGGCCCACACAATCGCATATTTCCAGTCAATATCCGCCGCACCGATATTTGGTCAGTAGCGCTGCAACTCCCATCTCGACCCCTCCCGATTCGATTTGCATTCGGCGGTGCGGTAGTTTAGCTTTGTCGCTGGCGTGAAAGTCGTTCGTAGGGCCTATGGCGGGCCCTGATACACGGGTCTAAATCCAAATGTACTATTGCACCGTATCTTAAATTACGGCGGACCTTGGTGAAAACGTACGAATCCAACGAACGGGACGTTCATCAGATATCCACGACGCCCGTGCCCTCTGCCGATACGCTCTTTTCAGCTCGAAATCCCAATCAGTCTGAAACCATCTTCGTTCCTGCCCGGCGTGACAGGAACGGAAGTCCAAAACCAACCAAACACCCAACAGAGGAGAGGTAATGAAGAGATCTACGAAAGCATTGGTCGCAGGCGCAGCGATGGCCGGTTTGATGACGGGCGTGGTCGCGCGTACATATGCCAGCCAGTCCACGACATCCACCAAGGGCGCGACCCTGTCGGCCTGGGGCCAGTTGGACGACACCGGCGATAAGGGCAAGCACGACTGCAAGGGGAAGAACAGCTGTAAGGGTCAGGGCGGTTGCAAGGGCAGCGACAACGGCTGCAAGGGGCAGAACTCCTGCAAAGGCAAGGGTGGCTGCAGCACCAACACGCCGGCGAAATAGTCGTCTCTGTGTTTGTTTGATGGACGTGGGGGCGGCCGCAAGCCGCCCCCACTGATTATTCCTTTATGCCGGCCAATCGCTTCAACGGATTCACCGATTACGGTATCGGCATCGGCTTGCGCGTGCCGCATTATCAGCACATCCTCACGCGCAAACCCGTCGTCGATTGGTTCGAGATCATCTCCGAAAATTTCATGGTCGATGGTGGCCGTCCCTTGCAGGTCCTTGACCAGATCCTCGAACAATACCGGGTCGTGCAGCACGGCGTCTCGATGTACTTCGGTTCCGCCGATAAGTTGAACCGCGAGCACCTCAAACGCCTCAAGACCCTGGTCAAGCGGACCAAGACACCGTGGTTGTCCGATCATCTCTGCTGGGGCAGCGTCGATGGCCGTTACACCCACGACCTGCTGCCGATGCCCTACACGTTTGAAGCCGCGAAGGTCACCGCGCAAAAAGTCCGCGAGGTGCGCGATTTCCTCGAGATACCGATTGCCGTCGAAAACGTCAGCAGCTACGCCGAGTTTCATGTCTCGGAGATGACCGAATGGGAGTTCCTCACAGAGGTCGTCGAGCGGGCCGACTGCGGCATTCTGCTCGACGTGAATAACATCTACGTCTCCTCGAAGAATCACAATTTCAATCCCTACGATTACGTCAACAACGTCCCGCACCGCCGCGTCGCGCAAATCCACATCGCCGGCCATTCCAAATTCAAAAAATATATTCTCGACACCCACGATCATCCGGTGCTGGACCCCGTGTGGGAACTTTATTCCCGCGCCGTCAAACTGGTCGGCACCACCGCCACGTTGTTGGAGTGGGACGATCGCATTCCGTCGTTCGACGAGGTTCACCATGAAGCGCTCAAAGCCAACCAGTTCATTCGTCAGCTCGAGCAAAAAACCGCGTCGGCCTAAAGTTGCGCCGGCCCGGCAACTCGGCGAAGTGCAAGCGGCCATGGCGAACGCGATCATGCGACCACTCGCGGCGCGCGATCGGATGCAAAAGTCTTCCGTGGTCGTCGCTGAGGCCATCATCAAGCCCAACGACCGCCTTACGTCCTTCGAACGCCTGGAAATCTACAACCGCCAGTACTGGTTTCGCATTCTCGATTGCTTTTACGATGATTACCCCGGCTTGCGCGCCGTCCTCGGTGATCGGAAATTCGAGCGGCTGGCTCGCGCCTATCTCGCGCGTTATCCATCGGAATCGTTCTCGCTTCGCAATCTCGGTCGTCGCGTGGAAAGTTTTTTGCGCGCAGAACCGAAATGGATCGCGCCGCATCAGCGGCTGGCGCTCGATATGGTGCGGATCGAATGGGCCAACATCGTCGCCTTCGACGAGGCGGCGAAGCCAACCATTGATATCGACGATTTACTGGGTCGCGATCCCTCCAGGGTGCGTCTCGCATTGCAGCCCTATATCACTCTGCTGGAAGTCCGTTATCCCGTGGACGATTTGCTCATCGCCGCCAAGAAGGGCGACGACCGTCTGCGGGGCGAGGCGAGCAACGCCGTCGCATTGCAGCACAAGCGGGCCCGGCGTATCAGCTTTCGTGGGCTGAAACCGCGGCGGCTGTACATCGCGGTCCATCGAATGGAGTGCTCGGTCTATTACAAGTCGCTCGCCTGCGAACAATTCGCAATTTTGCAGGCGCTCCAGCAAGGCGCGTCGATTGAGAAGGCTTGCGCCTACCTTGAAAATCGCCGCCCGCCGGCCGGGAAAGATTGGGCATCCGAATTGCAGCATTGGTTCAAGGAATGGAGCTCTTTCGGTTGGTTTTGCCGGCGATGAAAAACCTCAGGCGCGGACTTGTCGCACTCAGTTTCTTCATTTTCACGGCACACGCCTTCGCCACCGACGTTCCCGACAGCGTTAACATCGCCAAGGCCCGCGAGAAGGGGCGCCAACAGCTTTTCCAATGGGTCCCGTGGACGGACGACAACTTCGCCCGCGCCAAACAGGAACGCCGCTTCATCCTTCTCGATTGCGCCGCCGAATGGTGCCACTGGTGCCATGTCATGGACGCGACGACCTACCTGGATCCCGACATCGGGCGCACCCTCAGCAACCGCTTCGTGGCGATCCGCGTCGATATCGACGCGCGACCCGACCTCGCCGAACGCTACGGCGCATGGGGTTGGCCCGCCACTGTTATTTTCTCGCCCGATGCCGAGGAACTGGGAAAATTCCGCGGCTATCTCGCGCCGGAAGAATTGAAAACCGCGTTGGCCGGCATCGAGCGCGCAAATCCGATCGCCCAGGGATACATCGGCGCGAATCCATCCGCCGCCGTCGATGCCCTCGATTGGATTGGCGCGCGCGTCACACACGACCTTGACGATTGGTATGACCCGAACGAAGGAGGGTGGGGACGCCAACAAAAAGCTCCGCTGGGCGCGAACATCGAATTTGAACTTCGCCGCGCGGCGCATGGCGACGGCCGTGCGATGCAACGGGCCGTCTTCAGCCTCGAAAAACAGCGCGCGCTGATCGACCCGGTTTGGGGCGGCATCTACCAGTATTCCGCGGCGAGCAAATGGAACGAGCCGCATTTCGAGAAATTGATGGCGTATCAGGCAGCCAACCTCGAGGCGGCGGCGCGCGTCTGCCAAGCCACGGGCAACAAAGCGTTTCTCGCCGATGCGCGGAAGATCGACAGCTATCTCGAGAAGTTTTTCACCTCCACCAACGGTACGTTCTTCGCCACGCAGGACGCGGACCTCAACGCGCACGAAAAAGACAAACCGTTCGTGGATGGTCACACCTACTACGCTCTCGACGACGTCGGCCGACGTAAACTGGGTTTTCCGCGCATTGACACGCACGTATACGCCCGCGAAAACGGCCTCGCCATCGCCGCGCTCAGCACCCTGTACGAACTCACACAGGATGAAGCCGTGTTGAAACGCGCCCGCCGCGCCGCCGACGCCATTCTCGCTTCCCACGTGACTGACAACGGTAGTGTGTGGCACGATGCCGACCGAAAGACCGGCCCGTTCTATCTCGCGGACGCAGCGGCGTTGGGCTGGGGACTCGTACGGCTGGGGTCAGCGAGCGGCGATTCGCGTTATGGTCTCGCGGCAAAACGCATTGCGGAGGCGACCGTGAAGAATTTTGTTGATGCAAAGTCGGGCGGATATTTCGAGCACACGGCGGACGAGAACGCCGCCGGCGTTTTTGCGCACCGCCAACAGCCATTCGTCCATAATGTGATGTGCGCGCGATTCTTCGCGAATCTCAGCCCGGGCGAAACCATTTGGCGCGAACGCGCCCGGCACATCCTCGCCGCCATCGCCACGCCCCGCGCCTTTGACGACCAGGGACGCATGGTGGGCGAGTACCTGCTCGCCCTCGACGACGCCGGCGCCTATTCGTGGTGAAATGAATCGGTGCCGTCTTTTTTGGTTTTCGATGTTGCCGAAAATACGATTGGGGGGTATATTATGGCTTCAGCGGAACCTCAAGGAGGTGGTTCAGCTTCCATTCACTGGGGGAAATCCGCAAAAGGAACGTCATGATTGAAGAACTAGTCCATACAGATGCCGAGCGACAGGCAGAGGCCATGCCCTGGAAAGAAGTGGTGGCAAAATATCAAAAGCCCTCGGTTTGGCGCAGTGTCTGGCAGATCGTAAACTCGATCGTTCCCTACGCGGTACTTTGGTATTTGATGTATCTCAGTCTGTCGGTGTCCTATTGGCTTGTCGTCCCCCTCGCAGTTCTTACTTCCGGGTTTTTGGTCCGTATCTTCATCATTTTCCACGATTGCGGTCATGGCTCATTTTTCAAATCGCGCAAAGCGAATGATTTTTGGGGATTTGTCACGGGCGTAATAACGCTCACGCCATATTACCTCTGGCGGTGGGAACACGCGGTGCATCATGCCAGTTCGGGTGACTTGGATCGGCGTGGCAAGGGCGATGTGTGGACGCTGACAGTTCAGGAGTATTTGGAGGCGTCGCGCTGGAAGCGGTTCGCTTATCGCTTGGCGCGCAATCCGATCGTGCTGTTTGTCATTGCCCCCGCGGCCTTGTTTCTCATCAAGCATCGCCTACCTTCCTCGGGCGCCAGCAAACGCGAGCGGCATTCCGTATACTGGACGAACCTTGCTCTTGTGGGCCTGGTCAGTGCCATGATTTCCGTCTTCGGCTGGAAGGCTTACCTGTTGATTCAGGTCAGTGTGGTGTCAATGGCCGGTACGGCTGGCGTGTGGTTGTTTTACGTGCAGCATCAATTTGAGGGAGTTTACTGGGAACGCCGCGACGAGTGGGACTACACGACGGCGGCGCTGCAGGGCAGCTCCTTCTACAAACTGCCCAAGTTACTGCAATGGTTCTCGGGCAACATTGGCTTCCATCACATTCATCACCTTAGCCCGCGGATTCCCAACTACAACCTGGAAAAATGCCACAAAGCCGAACCACTCTTTCAGACCGTGCCCCCCGTGACCCTGTTCTCCAGCTTCAAATCATTCACCTTCCGCCTCTGGGACGAACAGCGCCACCGGCTTATCAGCTACAGGGATCTCAGGGCCATTCGCCGTCAACTGCGCCAAGCCGCGCGGCTCTGACCGGATATCGCAATCAGATCTTCTCTGCCGGCGATCATTTGCGCCGTAGATCGTCCTGGAAACAGCGGATCACTTTCTTGATTTCCTGGACCATGATTGCTCCATAGGCAATCCGGTCAATCCCTTTCACCAACGCCAGGGTTCGGGCGGAAACGAAATCACCCCGCCAAACCAATGCGGCGGATCTATCGCCGATACGGATCGGCCAGATTTCGCACAGGGTGATGGCGCCATTATAACTGCCGCTGACGTAATACTCCGCGTCCATCAGCTGGTAATGATCCTCGACGGGCAACACGTAGATCGCCCCGAGGTTCAGCATGGTGCGATGGTTGGCCTCATACAGGCCCCAATAGGGCAGCGGCGTGAGCTTCGCTGACCGCGGTGTGTCGAGGACCCCGCTCTGCCGCAACAAAACCGCGAACTCGCGGCACACCGACGTCCGTTCGCGCAGGATCGACCGAAGTTGCTCGGTCGACGACACGGTGGCGCCGTTGGCTTCATACGGTGTCACGCCCGCGAAACCCTTGTCCAGAAACGCCGTGACCCGTTGCTGCAACAGATCCGCCCAGCAAGTGCCGACCGTTTGCGGATCGGAATGGCTTTGCGCGCAATCCGAGAGCCGCCGAGCCTCGTCATGAGTCAGGTTAAGCTCCGATTTGGCGGCCGTCGTCGCGAGGGTCTTGTCGAGCAGCCACCGAAATCCGTATTGATCGAAATTAGGGCCCAGGCTTTGAAAATCATTGGCGTGACAAGGGGCCCGCATCGGGTGAAACGCGAAGACTTTCAACGCCTCGTGCGATGACGGATCCCAGGTCCGCAGCCGCCGGACGGCCTCCTTTGCCGTCACCGGTACCACAAAACAGGTCTGGGCGGAAATGCCGTCCGGGGAATCCATCAAGGAACCGCGCTCAGTGAGAATTTCGCCATCGAGCAGCCTTTCAAGGTTGATCGACTGAAAATCGCTGAAGGTCTTCAGGCTTTCCAACGGATCAGACGCCGCCAACGCCACCGTCGAAGCAAGTCCGCCGACAAGGGCGAACAGGTACATCTTACTTCTTTGCACAACAGCGCGCATGATACCTCACGAATGCAAATGACTCGAGATAAAAGATTGAAATTTCGCAGAAAAGAGTTTTTTATCGAGTTCGCGAGACGAACGCGCGGTCTTGATCGTGGAACGCCTACTCACAACTTCAGCATCCGTCGTCAATAATCGGGTGGGCGATAACTGGTTATGCGCATACAACATACGAATCGCCTCTCTGGTCAGCCGCATCGAACCTTTGTGTTAAAAACCCTTACACTGGTAGCAGGAGTCGTGCTGGGGACGAACGCCATGAGCCAAACTATTACTAACTCTCAAGCCAACGAAGTCATCACCGTCGGCGGCGGCTGTTTCTGGTGCACCGAAGCCGTCTTCGAACAATTGAAGGGCGTCGAGAAAGTCGAATCGGGTTATTCGGGAGGCGCCGTACCGAATCCCACCTACGAACAGGTCTGCGGCGGCGATACAGGGCACGCCGAAGTAAGCCAGATCACTTACGACCCCAAAGCTATTTCACTCAAGACAATCCTGGAAGTGTTCTTCACCGTGCATGATCCTACGACGCTGGATCGACAGGGAAACGATGTTGGCACGCAGTATCGATCGGTGATCTTTTATCGCGACGACGAACAGAAGGCCGTGGCCAAACAGGTGATCAAGGAAATCACTGCGGCGAAAATTTGGAGCGGCCACATCGTGACGCAACTCTCACCGTTCAAGGCGTTCTACAAGGCCGAGGATTATCATCAGGAGTATTTCAAACTGCACGGGAGGCAGCCCTATTGCCAGATGGTGATCGCGCCAAAGGTGGCGAAGTTTCGCGAGCATTTCCGGGACAAGCTCAAGGATAACTGAGCCCACACTCGGCAGACCTGGAGTCCCGAAGAGCTTGAATCCTGGCGTGCGTTGGATTATTCCTATGCGCCAAGCATGAGCCTGAATCTCGCTTATCTCGCCCAGGGCAGACTTCACCTCAAACTGGGCGACGAGCCGGTTCGCACCATCGAAAGCAAATTCGCCCAGACCGTCCGTGACCGTGCGCTCCGCCTTCAGCAGCAACATGGATGGAAAAACGAAGGGCGCGGCGCGCGATTCATGTCACGCGGATTGGTTTGGGGCCAAAGCGCGGAGCGTGACCCGGCCGAGATGCGCGTCTCAATCACGGGACTGTCGCGCGGCCGTGACTTGGGCGAATTGTTGTATACCCTGGAAGTGGACCGGGTCACCGGCATCTTCGCCGTACGCGACGGCGGCAACGATGAGCTGCGGCTCTCCCACAGCGCGGACCGGCATGTGCAATTCGTCAGCGCGCGGCCCAATCAGGAACTCATCGCCTGCAGTGTATGGCAGAAGGCCGGCACCGCGAACATTGCCACCAAACGCGCCGAGGGCGGTGCATTGACCGAAGTCACGGAGGGCGATTCGGCCGACCTCGCCCCGCAATGGATTCCCGGCGCACCGCGGGAACTGGTGTTTCAATCTGCCGGCGTGATGCGCGACCGCGATGGCCGCTACTCGGGGCTGGGCCCCTACACAATCCAGCGACTCGATCTCGATACCGGCAACATGACGTGCCTCGCGGAGGAAGCGGATTCCGATTTTCTCGGCCCGCAGATCGCCGCTGACGGTTCGTTGTACTTCATCCGCCGGCCCTACCATTCCCCACACGAACGAATCAGCATCTGGCGGTTTCTCTGGGGGATCGTGTGCATGCCTTTCCGCTTTCTCTTTGCCATCTTTCAGTTTTTCAATTTCTTCACGTTGACTTTAACGGGCAAACCCTTGATCGACGCGAGCGGCGCCAAGCAGCAAGAGATGGACGTCCGCCGCCTGATGATTTGGGGTAATCTTATCGACGCCGACAAGGCGATCCGCGGCGCGCGCCGCACCGGCGAAGACAGTCCGGCGCTGGTTCCCAAATCTTGGGAACTCGTTCGCAAAGCCGCCGACGGCACGGAACACACCGTGGCCCGCGGTGTGTTGTCCTTCGATCTATGTCGCGACGGCTCGCTCGTCTACACCAACGGCAGCGTCATCGACCGGGTTGATTCCCATGGCGCGACCGAGCGTCTCCTGGCCGATCAATTGATCGAGCAGGTTGTCGCGCTCGACTGACGCGCCACTTATGGGCCGTGGGCAGCGTTGTCTGATTGAGGAATCTCGGCTCGGTCACGCGGTATCGATCTGCTCTTGCGATACGCCGGTCAGCCGCACAAGCTTGTTGCGACCCGTCGCTCCGCTCACGATAGTGACCTGCCGACGCTTCACACCCAGCCATTCGGCGATGGTTTCCACCACGGCTTCGTTCGCGCGACCGTCTTCCGGTGGCGCCGTGACGTAAACTTTGACGCTTCCATCCTTCATCTTTGTCACGGTATTGCGCTTGGCGCGTGGTGTAACTCGCACCGAGAGCGTGATCGTCTGCGACTGCGGCTCTTTCACGTCGTCCTCACTTCACGATTATGTCGCTGAGCACATCCGCCCCAAGCTGCTTGGTCACCGGGTCTTTGCTTCCGCAACCCTTGTCGCCAATCGCCGGGTTGGGCGGACGCGGGCATACATCGTTGGACGGTTGTAAATCTGCGTCGCCGTCCAATGCGACCGAGTTGATGGTCACGGTGTAGCGGAAATCAGTATGGTCTGCATCTTTCGTCGTCGCGAGTGGATCGTTTGCGCAATCAAACGCGACATTGTACAGCAACGTCAGCTTCTTCTTCGGTGCGAGCACGACGGGGAACCCTTTCCTCGGCGGCACCAGCGATTTCGCCGGCGATGGACAAACACCCAATGATTCGACGGTCAGGGTCACGACGTTTGTTAGCATGTCCAGGTCGGTGATAGTCTCAACGAGGTTGCCAAGGTTTTCAATCGTCACTTTGACGCCCTTGGTTTGATTGGTTTGGCTTTCGCTGAGCGTGACTCTTTTCGGCGGCGTGATGCTCACTACCATCAGGTCGTGTGTGGCGGGCGGCATTGCGTCCACGATAATGTTGAAGGTGCAGGTGTTGGTGTTTCCGGAAGTGTCCACGGCAATATTCGTGACGACGGTCGTCCCGATCGGAAAGACCGATCCGGAAGCGGGTGAACAATAGTTGGTGGCAATCATACAATTATCGCTGGCCGACGGCGTCGGAAAGTTGACAACGGCGATGGCGACGCCGTTTGCCGCAGTACTGAAAATGTTGGTGCATGCCCCGAGGGACGGCGGCGTGGTATCCACGACGATGACCTGCGCCTGGCACGTATTGGAGGCCCCGTTGTTGTCGTAGACAGTTAACACGACATCATTGGTACCCATGTCGAACGGTCCGGCCGGGCCGAGTGACCGGCTCGTGATCGTGCCGTCATTGTCGAAAGAACCGGCATCGATTGCCAGTGCCGCTACCGTCGCTTGGCAGTTCGAGTCAGCATTCACCGTAATATTGCTGCACAGCGCAACAGGTGGCTGGTTGGGCGCGGGCAGGCCAAGGACGATGACACGAAAAGTGCATGTGTTGGTGTTGGCGGCTACGTCAATCGCGGTGCAGGTCACGGTGTTGGTGCCCAGGGGGAAAGCGCTGCCGGAGGCGGGTGCGCAACTTGTAGCCACGGTGCCGCAGTTGTCGCTGACAACGGGCGCGCCAAACACGACGTTCACTTGCGTCTGCGGCAAAGTGATGTTGGTAACGACATCGGCGGGGCAGGCGATGAGCGGCAATTCGTTATCATTGACGGTGACATTGAATGAGCACTGGGCCACGCCGGAGACGTTGGACGCGATGACCGTCACGCTCGTGATGCCCGGAAGAAAAGTGCTTCCGCTCGGCGGACTGAGAGTGACAACCGGAGCCGGCATGCCCGAGGCGGGGGGATTATATGTCAGTGTGCGCGCGCAGGTACCCGCGACGGTATTCGTGATAATGTCGGCAGGGCAGATGACCAACGGCGGGGTGCCAATCCATACTTTGGAGGCTGTGCCGGTGGCCGAAACACTGGCGACAGTGGCAATGGCGCGGATCGTATCAGTCCCCATGCTGCCATTGCCGGAATAAACAAAGCTGACCTGTCCGCTGGAGTCGGTTACGACATTCGTGCCCTGTCCCGAGTTCGGACCACTGACTACACTGAAAACAACAGATGCACCGACTGCGGGACCGCCGTTGGTAGTTACCGTTGCGTGAACCGTGTCGGCGAGGCCGACAACATTGGTGACAAGCGAGGGTACGAGCACACAATCGACGATGACAGGTGCGCAATATGTTGGGGTGTAAAACACCTGTCCGAGCGCGGGCGTGTCGGTGTGGTCGATGATGCTGTCGTCGGGGTTGGCGGTCGTCCAGCAGTTGGATAGGGCGTGAATGTTGCCGGTCGAACCGGTCAACTCCACGTCCCTTGCGCCGGGATTGGAGAAAGCATTTTGTCCGGCGGACTGCGCCACACCGCCGCCCAGGTCAATTCCTTCATACGACATCGAAGACTCCACTACGCCGTTGCTCTGGCAATTCGTGATGTCATTGTACTCGATTCGTATCTTGTTACTATTGGGGATCGAGCCGAAGACGCGGATGCCAGTCGGCAGCGAGTCGATCAGGTTTCCCGTGATGACGACGGTGTTGGAATAACCGTTCACGCCGATCGCCTGGTTGCCGATACTGACCGCATCACCGCCGGAGGCGCGATAGAGGTAGCAATTGCTGATCACCACCGAGCTTTGTGTGTACGTCCGAATGCATTCGCCATAGCCCAAATGCGATGCTCGAATCGTAGAGTTTTCGACATGGACGTCGGAAAAGTTCGCGGGCGGATCGTTGATATTGATCGTGTGATCGATCTGGCCCGCCTGCTGGGTCAGCTGGTAGATGCGCGCGAAACAACCCTTCAACTGAAATCCGACATCCCATTGTACCAGCACAATCCGCGTATAGAGCGCCACGTTCGTCGCGAAGAGCGATCCGTCCATGACCGTTACTGCGAAGTTGCGTGTCATGTTGACCGCCACGTCGTTGAGCGACAACGTCGTGTTGCTCGCAATAATCCCGCAGGGCACCGTTGGTGAAAAGCCCCCGCCGAATGCCACTTCGCCCCCGCAAATCTCCATTCCCGTCAGCTCGACCGTGCCAGCCGAAGTGATCGTCACGAGGACGTCATTGGTATGGTGAATAATGCAATTCGTGGAACCTGTACCGATGATACGCACAGGGGCTGTGATGTTCAGGAATTCGCGGTAGGTGCCGGCTTGTATCTGGATCGTGTCGTTTGATCCGGCGGCATTGATCGCCGCTTGGATGGTGGGGAAGTCATTGGTCACGTGAATAACAGCGCCGAATAGTCTCGGCTCAAGGCACAACACCAGCGCCGTTACGACGCTGATCAGGACCTTTTTTTGCCGCCTTGTGCTCACGCTGTCATTAATACAATGCAGGTATTGTGCCTTGTTTGGCGTCCCATGTTAGTATGGAAGAGATGCAAACCGTCTTCCTCGTTGGCCCGACCGCCGTTGGCAAGAGCGCCGTGGCGCTGCAGTTGGCGCGCACTCTGGATGCCGAGATCGTCTCGGCGGACTCGATGCAGGTGTATCGCGGCATGGACATCGGCACCGCCAAGCCGACCGCCGAGGAGCGCGCGCTTGTCCCGCACCATCTCATTGATGTGTGCGACATCAGCGAGGTGTTCGACGCCAAGAAGTTCATCGAGATGGCATCACAAGCCATCGACAGTATCCACGCGCGTGGCAAAAAAGCGCTGGTCGTCGGCGGCACCGGCCTTTACGTACGCGCCTTGCGCCATGGATTATTCGAAGGACCTGCGCGGAATGAGGAATTACGAGAGCGGTTGGAGAAGATGAATGCGGTTCAATTATTCGAAGAACTGGAGCGCCTGGATCCGGCGACGGCAAAGTACATTGATCGACATAACCCGCGCCGCTTGGTCCGCGCGCTTGAGGTATTTCACGAGACCGGCCAGCCAATCAGCGAATTGCAGAAAGAGTGGGGCCGGGAGAAAGACAATCGGGCCGTCGCTTCCTCGGGCTTTATGCTAAACCGTGACCGCGAAGATCTTCATGCGCGTATCGAACGGCGAATCGAACAGCAGATCGCCTCCGGGTGGGTTGATGAAGTCCGCCGGCTATTGGAAAGCGGACTGGAGAAAAACGCCACCGCCATGCAGGCGGCGGGCTACCGGGAATTGGTCGCGCATGTGCGGGGAGATCTCTCGCTCGCGGAGGTGGTCGCGCTGATCAAGACGCGCACGCGGCAACTGGCAAAGCGACAATTGACTTGGTTTCGGCGCGAGCCTCAACTAAACTGGTTGGAGATTGGGCGCGAGGAATTGCCATCAGTTACGGTCGAACACATCCTTCAGGGCATGCAACATAGGGAAGAAAATTCAGTAAGTTGAAGATGCACGAAATTCAGGAGCCGTCCCGCGAGAGCGCGCTCCTTATCGGTTTGGAGAGACCCGGCCACGACAGGTGGGCTGTGAAAGATTCCCTCGAAGAACTCCGCGAACTCGCGGTCTCCGCCGGCGCCGAAGTTCTCGACGTCATCAGCCAAAAGCGTGACTCACCCGCTGCCGCCACTTTCATCGGGACCGGCAAAGTCGAGGAACTGGCCGCGAAATGTCGCGATACCGGCGCCAACCTTGTGATTTTCGATGACGACCTTTCACCCGCGCAGGGTCGCAACCTCAGCGAAATCCTTGGCTTGAACGTCAAGGTGATCGACCGCACGGAACTCATTCTCGATATCTTCGCGCAACGCGCGCGCACGCGTGAAGGCAAAATTCAGGTGGAACTAGCGCAGCTTCATTACATGCTCCCGCGGCTCGCGGGTTTGTGGACCCACTTGTCGCGTCAACGCGGAGGCGTCGGCTCGCGCGGTCCTGGCGAACAACAGCTCGAAGTTGACCGCCGCCGCGTGCAGGAAAAAATCCATCGCCTGGAAGACGCGTTGGATGAAGTGCGCAAGAACCGGCGCGTTGAGCGGGGCGGCCGGCAACGGTTGCACTGGCCGCTGGTGTCGATCATCGGGTACACGAACTCCGGCAAGAGCACCTTAATGAATAAATTAACGGGCGCAGGCGTGCTCGCGGAGGACAAGCTGTTCGCGACACTTGATCCGACCGCGCGCAAGCTGCGTCTGCCGAACAACCAGAACATACTACTCTCCGATACGGTCGGTTTTCTACGCAAGCTGCCGCATCATCTCATTGACTCATTTAAGGCCACACTGGAAGAGGTCGTGGAGGCCGATCTGCTATTGCATGTCGTGGATGCGAGCCATCCGCATGCGCACGAACAGATCAAGGCCGTTGAGATTGTGTTGAAGGAACTCGACGCTTGGGGTAAATCCACCGTGGTCGCGCTCAACAAAATCGATAAATTGGAAAATGGCGCCGCTGTTCTGGAGGGCTTTCAGCGCGAATTTGACCGGTCGGTACCGATGTCGGCGAAGACCGGTGAAAACCTGGATGCCTTGCGCGACGAAATCGCGAACCGACTGAGCGATCGCCGCGTCGATGTCACGTTGTCGATCCCGCAGGACCGCGCCAAGACGATCGCGCTGGTGTATCGCAGCGGTTACGTCACCGCGCGTGAAATGGAAAACGGCAACGTCGTTCTTCGAGCGCAAATCCCGAAAGTGTTGGCTGGTGAATTAACACCCTATGTTGTGGACGAAAGTAAATAGTTCGGTGGTGACGGGCCGTCCAGTCCTGTTGGCGCTGGCGGTGATCTGCTTCATTCTGGGAAATGTGGTCGGCGAGCTGGATCCATCGCGTGATTGGGAATGGATCATCATTCACCATAGCGCCACGCGCATGGGTTCGGCGGAGGTGTTCGACGCGGCGCACCGCTCGCGCGGAATGATCAACGGCCTGGCCTACCACTTCGTCATCGACAATGGGACCGAAGGCAAGGCCGACGGCTTCATCGAAACCGGACCGCGTTGGATCAAACAGATGCAGGGCGGTCATTGCCGCCAGGCGTACATCAACGAGCACGGCATCGGCATTTGCCTCGTCGGAAATTTCTCAGTCGATCAACCCACGTCGAAGCAACTCGACTCGCTCGTGCTTCTCATCCGTGGCTTGCAGGAACAATTCCATATTCCGAACGACCATATTATGGGCCACGGTGAGGTGATCGGCGAATTCAGTGAATGCCCTGGTTCGCAATTCCCCTGGGAGGAATTCCATAAAAAGCTGCACGAAGCCGGTGGCACGGTTTCGTCCGTCCTGACGAACAACCCTGGCCGTGATTTACAGGCGCAAGCTCATCGTCCCTAATCATGACCACCTACCTGATTCGGGAGATGCCCGAAGGAGAACGCCCTCGGGAACGACTGAAACTCCGTGGTGCGGCGGCACTCACTGAAGCCGAACTGGTCGCGATCCTGTTGCGGACAGGAATGAAAGGCATCTCCGTTGTTGAACTCTCCCAACAAATTCTCCGGGAGTTTGGTTCATTGGAGGGATTGGCTCGGACTCCTCTCGAGGCCATCGCGAAAATCAAAGGCGTCGGCGAGACGAAAGCCATCCAACTGAAAGCCGCCTTCGAGTTGGCACGCCGTCTCAGCGATTCTTCACGCGGGAAACAGCGGATTGTCAGTTCCCCGGAAGACGCCGCCGCCGTGATGCGCGAAGACATGCGCAGTCTCGACCGCGAAGAGTTTCGGGTGCTCCTGCTCAACACGAAGAACGCCCTCATCAAGAAATGCGAGGTGTCGCGAGGCTCACTCAACGCGAGCATCGTCGAGCCCCGCGAAGTCTTCAAGGACGCCATCGCCGCTTCCGCCGCGTCGATGATCCTCGTGCACAATCACCCCAGCGGCGACCCGACTCCCAGCAGCGAAGACATCGCCGTCACCAAGCGCCTCGTCAAAGCCGGCGACCTGCTCAACATTGCCGTTCTCGATCACATCATCCTCGGCCACCGCAACACCAAACGCGACCTGGACTTTGTGAGCTTGAAAGAAATGGGATTGATGTGATGGCGCCTCACGCACTCCGCTGGCAAATCCGTTTGTACTCCTCCAGCGCGAAGCGGTCTGTCATGCCGGCAATGTAGTCGCAGATGGCGCGGTAGAGGCCGACCTTCTCCAGGCGGCGCTGGGTGCTTTCGCCCATGAGGCGTGGGTTGGCAGCGTAGGCGCGGAAGAGTTCACCCATGGCGGCGACGGCGCGTTCGTGGGGCTTGTGGGCCACGGGGTTGAAGTAGAGATTCTTGTAGAGAAAATCACGCAATTGCTGGTTGGCCTTCCTCAGTTCCTTGCTATAGCTGACCAGCGGTTTGCTCAGTTGGCGCACTTCGTCGGCGCTGTTCACTTTGGCCGCTGCGATGTTGGTGGCACTCGTGGCGATCACGTCTGATACCTCGCGCTCAATCAACTCGCGGATGGTGAACGCGCATTGCCGGTCCTGGTCCATGCCGGGGTGTTCACGGTTGACTCGCGTGAACGTAGCCTGCCAAATCTCAACCTCTTTGAGTTGTTCGACAGTAATTAGTCCCGCGTCCAGGCCGTCGTCAAGGTCGTGCGAATAGTAGGTGACTTCATCCGCGAGATTGGCGATCTGCGCTTCGAGCGAAGACGATTTGAAGTTGAACTCCTCCAACCGCGTTGGCTTGTCGTACTGCGTATAATGTTTCGCTAAACCTTCGCGCGTTTCCCACGTGAGATTCAGCCCGTTGAAGTTGGGGTACTTTTCTTCCAATTCCGTCACGACGCGCAATGATTGCAGATTGTGCTCGAACCCTCCGTGGTCTTTCATCAGTTTATCGAGCATCTCTTCGCCCGCGTGACCGAACGGCGAATGACCGAGGTCATGCGCGAGCGCAATGCTCTCGGCCAAATCCTCATTGAGTTGCAACGCGCGGGCGATGCCGCGGCTGATGCCCGCCACTTCCATCGTGTGCGTCAGGCGCGTTCGAAGGTGGTCACCCGTGCCGTTGAGGAAGACCTGCGTCTTGTATTCAAGCCGGCGGAAGGCGCGGCTGTGGATGATGCGGTCGCGGTCCCGCTGAAAATCCGTGCGCAGACTGTGCTTGGGGTCGGGAAACGCCCGTCCGCGCGAGTCGGCGGCCTTCTGCGCATAAGGGGCGAGAAGCTTGTATTCGAGTTGTTCCAGTTCGACACGATCGCGTGGCATAACGTGGCGGAAGTGTCGCAAATCACGTCCACGGACGCAAGTGTTTGACCTGCGCGAACTGTGCGGTAATAATGTTTTGAATGAACCACTCACAAGAACGCGTGCAACCGGCTTTGAGCCAGTGGGTTTATCGTGTTTAATATCACACAACTTCCCAGCGGCGTGCGCGTCGCCACCGCCGAGATGCCGCACATGGACAGCGTCACGCTGGGCGTGTGGGTGGGCGTGGGTGGCCGCTATGAATCCGCCCGCTTGAGCGGCGCTTCACATTTCATCGAGCATCTACTCTTCAAAGGCACGCGCCGCCGCAGCGCCAGGCAAATCAGCCAGACGGTCGAGGGAGTTGGCGGTTACCTCAATGCGTTCACGGGCGAGGAAACCACCTGCTACTACGCGAAGGCCAGCCACGTCCATTTCGATACCTTGCTCGATGTGCTCGCGGATATGTATCTGCATTCCCGCTTCGCGGTCGCCGAGATTGATAAGGAACGTGGTGTGATCAAAGAAGAGCTGCTGATGTATCACGACCAGCCCGACCATTACGTGCATGAACTGCTCAGCGAGACGCTGTGGCCCGGACATCCGCTCGGCCGCTCCCTGACCGGCACGGTCAAATCGCTCGACGGCATGGATCGTGGCGGGCTCCTCGGATTCAAGCAGAAGAAATACGTGGCCGCCAACACAGTCGTGGCGGTCGCCGGTCACTGTGAGCATGACGACATTGTCCAGCGCGTTGAAAAGACTCTACTGCTGCCGAGGAATGGCCACTCGCCGGTCTTCGAGCCGGTGCATGAAGCGCAGCGCGGGCCGCGCCTCCGCTTTTTCACCAAAAACTGCGAGCAGTCCCACCTCGCCATCGGGATTCGCGGTTACTCACGCCACGACCCACGTCGCTACGCCTTGAAATCGCTCAGCGTCATCCTCGGTGAGAACATGAGCTCGCGCCTTTTTCAAGTGATCCGCGAACGGCACGGGCTGGCCTACTCCATCCAATCGTCGACAAATTATCTCTCCGATACCGGCGCGCTGCTGATCTCCGCGGGGCTGGATACGAAGCGATTGCACCGGGCGCTCGCGTTGATACTCACGGAGCTGCGCAAGATTTCCCGGCAGCCGCCATCCGCAATCGAGTTGCAGCGCGCAAAGGATTATGCCATTGGCCAGATGCGACTGGGTTTGGAGAGCACTGCGAACCGTATGATGTGGCTGGGTGAACACCTGCTCGCGTACGGCACGATCCAAACGCCGGCCGAAGTCGAGCGGCACATCACCGGGGTCACGGCGACCGATGTACAAAAGGCTGCGGCGGACATCTTTCGAAACAATCGCCTCAACGTCGCCGTCATCACGCCAAGCAAGGACGAAAAAGCGGTCAGTTCCCTGTTGTCGTTCTGATAATTGCCCAAGCCAGAGCCGGCAAGGCCCAGGCCCACGGGGCGCGAAAATCCCGCAGTTCATCCAGTGTTTTTGTCACGGCGTAAAGGTGGCGAAGCCGTTCGGGGCGGTCGTGGTAGTAGGTGACGAAATCGTACAGCCAGATGCCCCAAAGTCCCCACGTCACCAACTGCGATTGCAGCGCAAAGACAACCATGACGAGCGCGCCATAAACCGCGAAATCAATCTTCCGTCTGGTCGGCAACTCTTGCAGCACGCGCCGTCGTTCCATCGTGGCCATTTTGAAGCGAAGTTCGAAGACTTTTGCGTTGAGCCCGAGCGGCATGGCCGCGATGATGAGCAGCGCCACGCCAAGCCAGTCCCAGCCATGCACGCCAAACCAGTGCAGTTGCGCAAGGGTGAGGAGTGCAATGACTAGAAACGCCACATTCATCCAGCGCCGCCGGGTGCGATCGTGCTCGGCCTCGCTCGGATCGTGCATGCGCGTTGCGCCGTGCATGCCGCCCGGTGCGGCGTCTGATGGGCGAGGGGATGGATTCATGGTTGGCGCGGATGATAGCGGGGGATACTATGGACGTAAACAAGAACCCCAGCCGTGAATCAACAACCCGTTGCCCGAAAACAACCGTGGACCGAGCCGCGCGACCGCTTCGCCGAGTTCGCGGCGAAACCGTATGCGGTCTGGCTCGATACCGCTACCGGCGCGACAGGTTACTCGATTCTTGCCGCTGGACCGTCGAAGATTGTCCGTTCGAAGGGAAGCCAGACTGACATCATTACGCCGACCGGCACCACGCACATCGAGGGTAATCCCTTCGATATCTTGGGCGAACAACTGGCGCCCCACTATCACGGCACCTCCGGTGACTTCCCTCTCGGCGCCGCCATTGGCTATTTCGGGTACGACCTTAAGAATTTCGTCGAGAGGCTTCCCGCAAAGGCTCCGGATGACATTGGCCTGCCGGATTGCTGGTTCGGTTTCTATGACAACCTACTCGTCTTCGACCATGCAAAGAAAGAGGTCTGGGAAGTCATCGGTGGGTCCGATTCTTGCCGATCGTCGGGGCGCAGACCGCTTACTTCATCGCCGAGTGACCATCGTTCCAATTTCACGCGCGACTCCTACCGCGTCGCAATTCTCCGCGCGAAACAATACATCGCTGCGGGTGACATCTATCAAGTCAACCTTTCGCAGCGGTTTCAGTGTGGAGTGGACGCCGCGCCGACGGAGCTTTACCGGGCACTTCGCGAATCGAATCCGGCGCCGTATTGTGCGTATCTCGACATCGGTGAGGCGCAGATTCTCTCCAGCTCGCCGGAGTGTTTCTTGAACATCCACGACCGGCGCGTGGTCACGCGTCCCATTAAGGGCACGCGTCCGCGCGGCGCAACGATTGAAGAAGATACGCGCATCGCCACCGAGTTGCTTGCTTCGCCAAAGGACAACGCCGAACTGGTGATGATCACGGACCTGGAGCGCAATGACCTTGGGCGTGTCTGCGAGTTTGGCAGCGTGCAGGTCAGTGAGTTGGTGCGTGTGGAAACTTACGCGACCGTGCACCATCTGGTCTCGACGGTCGAAGGGCGGTTGCGAAGCGATGTGAGCCCAGTCGATTGCGTGCGCGCGTGTTTTCCCGGCGGATCCATCACCGGCGCGCCGAAAATCCGCGCCATGGAAATCATTGACGAGTTGGAACCGCACGCGCGCGGGGTGTACACAGGGGCGATTGGTTTTCTCGGTTACAACGGTCTCACGCATCTGAACGTCGCCATTCGCACCGTGGTGCAGCAGGGCAGGG
The DNA here is from genome assembly GCA_035577545.1 of Verrucomicrobiia bacterium. NCBI lineage: Bacteria > Pseudomonadati > Verrucomicrobiota > Verrucomicrobiia > Verrucomicrobiia bacterium. The sequence goes on along the minus strand of DATLVI010000041.1, from coordinate 32,799 downwards.
AATTGACATTTCACGCCGGTGGCGGCATCGTGGCCGACAGCGAGCCCGACGCCGAATACGACGAGACACTGGTGAAAGCGCAGGGAATCCTCAATGCAATCAAACAATTACGCCTACGTTAACGGGCGCTTTGTACTTGAGGCCGAGGCCACTGTCTCGATCTTTGACCGCGGGTTCCTCTACGGCGACGGTGTGTTTGAAACGATGCGTGTGTATGGTGGGAAGGTTTTTCGTCTAATGGAGCACGTTGGTCGATTGGTTGCTGGTATCGATTTGCTTGGTATCGATTTGGAGGAAACTTCCCAGTACTTACAAGGGGTGTGCGAGGAGATCGTAACTCGCAACAGGGTCGTCAGTGGGATGACACGGCTCTGCGTTACTCGTGGTTTGAGCAACGTTGGTCTTTCCGGTAAGAGCGCGGCACGACCGACAATAGTGGCGGTTGCTCAAGAGAGGGTATTCTCCACCGACGCCACGCCATTGCGAGTTGTCGTTGCTAGCACGCGTATCGACGCGCATTCCCGCCTAGCGCGCGTGAAGTCTGCAAACCGATTGCCATACGTGCTGGCAAAGCTGGAAGCTGAACGGTGCGATGCGGACGATGCAATACTCCTCAACGCGGCCAACCACGCTGTTGAGTTGACTGCGAGTAACCTGTTTGTCTATCGGGAGGGCAAACTTGTTACGCCACCATTAACTGACGGAGCCCTGCCGGGCATCACTCGATCACTTGTTCTGATGCTGGCTGCCCAGACAGGGATCGACGTCCAAGAAGCCAGTTTCACCGTGGAAATGGCGTGTCACGCTGAAGAAGCGTTTGCTACGAATAGTCTTTTTGAAATCTCGCCGATTGCAGCGATTGATAATCAACTATTGAGCCAACGACGAATCACTAGTCGCTTGCAGGAAGCCTTTCGAGAATACGTACGGGACGAGTTATTGTTGCCCTAGTACGCCCGGGCCATGACAACACGTTGCGGTGACGGCTGACCTGTCAGGATGCATTTTCCTTCGCCTTTTGCTTCGTCGGGAATCTGGTCGGGGAAGGGGATGCAGCGGATGGTGGTTTCGAAACGCTTGGCCATCTCATCTTCTTGGTCATGAGTGCCGGCCCAATGGACCCAGGCAAAGCCGCCAGCGTCCTTGGCGAAGTAGTTTTCAAACTCTTCCATGGTGTTGATGACCCGCGACCGCTTGGTGCGGAAGACTCGGGCGCGTTCGAACAGCTCGCGTTGCATCGTGTCGAGTGTGAGTTTGATTGAGGCAATGGCTTCGGCGCGCGGGACGAATGTCTTGCGGCGCTTGCGAAGTTCCTGCTCGGTCTCGCCTTCTTTCTCCAATACAAACCGGCGAACGAGGCAGAGGCTACCTTTCTCCAAATCTTTCGGACCGATCTCGATACGTAGCGGCACGCCCTTGGCCTCCCACTCGTAGTATTTTGCGCCGGGCATGATGCCATCGCGATCATCGAGTTTGATGGCGAGCCCCTGTGACTTGAGCTCGGCGACAACCTTGACGGCTTCGTCGAGGACGAGGGCTTTCTCCGCATCGGTCTTGAAAATCGGGATCACGACGACGTGAATCGGGGCGAGCTTCGGCGGCAGTACCAGACCGTTGTCATCGGAATGGGTCATGATGAGCGCGCCGACGAGGCGCGTGGAGACGCCCCAACTCGTGGCGTATACGTATTCGCGTTTGCCTTCCTTGCTGAGGAAGGTCACATCGCTGCTCTTGGCGAAATTCTGGCCGAGATAATGGCTCGTGCCCATCTGGAGAGCTTTGCCGTCCTGCATCAGGCCCTCGATGCACAGCGTGTCCAGCGCGCCCGCGAAACGTTCGCCAGGCGTTTTGCGCCCCTTGATGACGGGGACGGCGGCGACGTTCTCCGCAAAATCCGCGTACACGTCGAGCATGCGCGCGGTCTCTTCCACTGCCTCGGCTTCCGTGGCATGGGCGGTGTGGCCCTCCTGCCAGAGAAATTCGGTGGTACGGAGGAACAAGCGGGTACGCAATTCCCAGCGGACGACGTTGGCCCACTGGTTGATGAGGAGCGGCAGGTCTCGGTAACTTTGGATCCAGCCTTTGTATTGCGCCCAGATGATCGTCTCACTCGTGGGACGAATGACGAGCGGCTCCTCCAGCTTCGATTCGGGATCGACCACCACTTCGCCGTTGATGGACTTCAGGCGATGGTGGGTGACAACGGCACATTCCTTTGCGAAGCCGGCCGCGTGCTGCTCTTCCTTCGTAAGGAAGGAGAGGGGAATGAACAGCGGGAAATAAGCGTTCACATGCCCCGTAGCCTTGAAGCGGTCGTCCAACTCGCGTTGCATCTTCTCCCAAATCGCGTAACCGTGAGGTTTGATGACCATGCAACCGCGCACGGGCGAGTGCTCGGCAAGGTCGCCGCGTTTGATAACGTCGAGATACCATTGCGCATAGTCTTGCGCGCGGGGGGTGACGCTGTTGGTGTCAGCTGGCTTGGGTGTATTCGGTTGACTCATGCGCTGCTGTCTCTAACGCAGACTCACCGGGAATTCGAGCCGAAAAAAGTCGTGTCCTTTGGGGATGGCGGAAAATCACAAATTCCTTGGAAAAAACCTAAAGTAAAGTTTGACTGGGAGACGCAAAGTTGTATAAGTGGGAGTTGGCTGTTCTGTGCGGCCAAACAAGGAGGTTTGGGGATGAATGCCGTTCTCGCAGCCGGGGGCATCTTGTACATTTTTGGACAAGCTGACCTGCCCGGCAAAGTAATCGTTGTGGTGTTGTGTCTTGGCTCGGCCTTTACCTGGTCGGTCATGCTCACCAAGTGGCAGCAACTTCGCCGCGCGCGTGGCACGGGCGACTCGTTTTTGGCGCAGTTCCGTCGCGAGCGCGACCCGCTGCATCTTTTCATCAATAATTACGAAGTAGCGGACTGCCCGCTTTACAACATCTACCGCATGGGCGCGGAGGAAGTTTCCTCGCAGTTCGGGAACGGTAGTAATCCCCGGAAGGTCGCCGGCGGCTATAAGGCGTTTGGCGGGACCGGCACAACGACGCTTGCGGCAGTCGATACCGACGTCAGCCTCTCCGAGCGAACCGTTGTGAACCTCGATACGCTGCGCGGCGCACTCGGCCGCGCAATCGATGGCGAAGTAATGAAGCTCGAATCGCAGGTTAGCGTGCTCTCCACCGCCGTGACAGCCGGTCCGTTTCTCGGGTTGCTTGGCAGTTCATGGGGTGTGATGAGCGTGTTTGCCGCGATCGGCGAGTACGGGACTGTGCGTCTCGGCGCGGTGGCACCGGGTATTTCGGCGGCGTTGCTGGCCACGGTCGTCGGCTTGCTGGTGGCAGTCCCCTCGCTGTTTGCCTATAACTGGCTCGCGCAACGAATTCGGCACGCCACGATGGAAATGGAAAGCTTTGCCGACGAATTCGCAAATGCCGTCGAGCATAACTACGTGACGAACTGATCCATGAGACGTCCCTCGAATCGCGGAAAGCGCTACGGACACCTGCCCGAGCTGGGCGAGATCAACGTCATGCCGCTCGTGGATCTGTTCATGCAGCTCTTCATCGCGGTGATTATTTTTTTCCCCCTGGTCGAGTATGGCATGAATATCAATTTGCCGAAGGGCACCACCGACCAGATCAAGCGCGAGCAGACGCGCACTCTCTCCGTGGACAAACGGGGGAAGATCTACCTGAACGACGTTGCGCTGTCCCCCGCGCAACTGCGCGGTGAGCTGGCGAAATTGGGCCAGTCTGAGCCGCCGATCACGATCCTCGTCAAGGCCGATGAAGTGAACAATTACGGCGCCGTCATGGAAATCCTCAAGGAGTTGCACACCGCCAAGATCACACGCATCGCGCTCCTGACGGCAGAAGAATCACCACCGAAATTAGCGCGGAGATGAGCACGATTGAGAAACGGTTTCGCCGAAACTTCATTGTCGCGTCCATTGTTCACGTCGCGATAATCGGTGGGATTGTTATCTTTGAAGGGATCTTCAGCAGCGCCCGCTCCAACGTGCCCGCAACCACTGAATTGATCATACCCGCGGACATCCTCGGCGATCAGCCCACGGGACCGGGAAGCGGACGGGGCAACTACACTGCGCCAGCCCCAGAACCAGCTGCCGAGAACACCGGGGCCCCGGCCGCACCGAGCGCGCCAGCGGCCAAACCCGCAGAGCCTGTTGCGCCCAAACCGGCGGCAGCCCCACCGGAAGCAAAAGACCCAAATGAAATTCTGATTCCGAAGAAGGCTGCAACCAAGGAGATCAAAAAACCAGCGGACACCACCGCGAAGAAGACGGTGACGACCGACAAGGCAGCGGACAAAACTGCCGATAAGTCGACGACGACCCCGAAGAAGACGGTTGCGGACGCAAAGTCATCTGCCAAAACTGGCTCGACCGGCCCGGCGGTCAGCGCCGACACAATTCGCAAGCGGTTTGCGAGCGCGTTGTCTTCCGCAGAGGGCGGGACACCATATGGCGATAACAGGCCCGCTGGTGGTGGGAATGGCGCGTCGAAGTATGGGCATCCGGGTTCGCCTGATGGTGCGGCGGACGGGATTGCAGGCGGAGTTGGCAAGGGCTCTCAATTTTGGTCGTACTACATGCACGTGCACGACAAAATGTACGAAGCTTGGGATCAACCGGGACAAGCGAAAAGCGTGGATAAAAAACTGGTGACCACCCTGATCTTGCATGTCGCGCGCGATGGTCGAATTGAAGGGGTGCGCCTGGAACGTCCGTCGGGTAACAAATTGATGGACGACTCGGTTATGACTGCGGCGCACAGTGTGCCACGTTTGGATCCGCTGCCGGAAGGTTTGGGCGGCGACTTTGCTGAAATTTCGGTGAATTTCCGTTTGGAGGGGTAAGAGGTATGGATCAATCGCTTTGGAAATGGCCCATCTGTTTGCTGGCGGCCGTGCTGATCGGATCGGGTGCCTTTGGCGCGGACGTGGATGTGCAGAAGGGCCGCCACTCGTTTGGTGTTTCGGGTTTCGGGGGCGATGCGTCGATTGCGGGGCAGGTCACGGATGTCTTAAAGAACGACCTGCGATTGTCGGGCTATTTTTCTTTGGCGCCGGCAGACAGCGCGGAGTATGTGCAATCGGGGACTGTGCGCGGTGACCGCAGCGGGGTAGTCGTCGAATGCGTGGTAATCCAACGGGCCACGAAGAATGTTGTCCTCTCGAAGTCGTACCAGGGCAGCGGACAGGATTTGCGGCGTGTCGTACACAAGCTTACGGACGATATCGTGAAGACGCTCATGGGCCAGTCCGGTATCGCCGAAACGAAGATTGCATTCGTGTGGGCGCACGGTGGCTCGAAGGAATTGGCCGTGATGGATTACGACGGCTATAATGTCAAACAACTCACGTATGATCGTTCGATTAGTGTGCGCCCAAAGTGGTCACCGGATGGTCGCAAGATCGTTTACACGAGCTATAAGAACCTATTTCCAGACGTACTCGAAGTGGATCTCTACACGGGCCAACGGCGACGCCTGGCGGCCTACCCGGGGCTGAACACTGGCGCGGCGTTTTCGCCGGATGGGTTGAGCATCGCGCTGACACTGAGCAAGGGTGGCAACCCCGAACTATATACGATGAACGCCCAGGGAGGCGATTTGCGACAATTGACCCACTCACGAGGTGGGGAATCATCACCGACATGGTCGCCGGATGGACGGAACATCGCGTATGTCAGTGATGAAAGTGGCGCTCCGCAGATTTGGATGACGCCAAAAGATGGCGGCGCGGCATCGCGGTTGACCGTGTCGCCGAGCTATAACACGGAGCCTGACTGGTCGCGTCCGCCCGCCAATTCGGACATGAAACCGATGCTAGCATTGACATCGCGGGTGGGTGGTAAATTTCAGATTGGGGTGTACGACCGCGGCACTGGCGCTGTGACGCCCGTCGTGGCCGATGGCGCCGACAACGAAGACCCGTCGTGGGCGCCCGACGGGCGGCACCTGATATTTGGGAAGACGCAGCACTGGCGGACGCAGTTGTATCTTCTTGACGTTGTGACCGGCGAGCAAGTACAGTTACCCGCTATCGAAGGGGGCGCGTCCGAACCCGCGTGGGGACCGTAAGTTACGGATGCGAAGAAACAAATCGTTACAAGGAGAAGGCCTCTTATGAGGAAGAGATTTTTAGCACAGATCATTTTGACGGCGGTGGTTGCGGCGTTTGGGCTGACCGGTTGCAAGAACAAGACCGGAGGAAGTTCAAGCACGACGCAGCCCGGCGCGGATAAGGGCGTAAATCCACTCGTCGGTGACGGCGGTGTTACGAGCTCAGACGGCAGTCGTCCGGTGGGCTTCACCGGCGAACCGGTGAAGGGCCAGTTTGGAATCGTTTACTTTGACTACGACAGCGCACGGATTCGCCCCAGCGAAGACTCAAAGCTCCAGGCGGTGGCCGCGTACTTGAAGTCAAACCCCGGCAAGTTGGTGGTGGAAGGTTATTGCGACGAGCGCGGAACGGCCGAATTCAACCGGGCGCTGGGTGAGCGTCGCGCACTGGCCGCGCGTGAGGAATTGGTCAAGCAGGGCGCTGACGGTAGTCGGATCACAACCATCAGTTATGGCTCGGATCGACCGGCGGACATGGGTCACGACGAAGCCGCCTGGTCCAAGAACCGCCGTTGCGAATTCGGAATCGTGAATCAATAGACTTTGGTAGCTTCGTTGACAGGTGGATGCCGCCGTAGTAGTATGCACTTGTCAGGAGACACGTATGGCACCTGTATTAGCAGTGATTAGTGAGTGGCACATCTTCCTTGTGCTGATCATCGTGTTCTTGCTGTTCGGAGGCAAGAAGCTTCCGGAATTGGCTCGGGGAATTGGCGAAGCGATGAAAGAATTCAAAAAAGCTTCCCGTGATGTTCACGATGACACTCCCCATCCGCCGCCGCCTGCCACGCCCAGCAAGCCCGAAATCACTGCTTCGAGCACCCCACATCCCCCGGACACGAAACTGAACTAGTTGCAGAATTGACGGACGAGCTTGCTTAGATGGCTTGCGATATTGACCGGTTGGCTGGCCAAGCAACAGAACCAAGATTCGAGCCAGGAACTCCAAATCGTGTCCGAAGATGTGGAAAGTGAGAGCAAGTCGTTTCTCGCGCATTTGGACGACCTCCGCAGTACGATCATCAAAATTGGTGTCGCGCTCTTCGTCGGCTTCAATGTCTGCCTGGTGTTTGCCAATCGCATTCTGATATTCCTCGAAGAACCGTGGCGACGAATTGTGCCCGGGCCGGAAGGGCAGCTCGTCAGTCTGAGGGTCAGCGACGCCTTTTTCCTCTGGATGAAGTTGTCGTTTTATGGCGGGCTGGTGCTGGCCTCGCCGGCCATCTGCTATTTCCTGGCGGACTTCATTCTCCCCGCACTGAAGAAGAAGGAACGGGCGCTACTTATGCCCACCTTCATTTTTGGGACATTACTCTTCCTGGCCGGCGCGGCCATTTGCTATTATGTAATGATCCCGCAAACATTGAGGGTGTTTCTCAAGTACACCGACTGGTTGGACATGAAGCGCCAATGGACTGCCGTCGACTATGTCGGCTTCGTGACGAACTTCATGCTGTCGGTGGGTATCACCTTTGAAGTGCCGCTGGTGATTTTGATGATGGTGCGACTTGGCGTCCTCAGCGCCAGAACAGTGGCCGGCGGACGTAAAATCATGATTGTGGGAGCCGTCATTATCGCGGCCATCCTCGCGCCGCCCGATCCGCTTTCCATGATCATGATGTCAGTGCCGCTTATCGTGATCTGCGAAGTTACCATTTGGCTGGCGTGGCTCGTCGAGCGGCGACGAAATAAACGCCCGTCGAAAGCCTAGTCATAGGTCTTGCGAAACTTGACCTTCGGATCGTCGGCTGCGCTTTCCGCCGGCTTTGCCGGCTCGGAAGGCGTCTCAGGTGTCGGGGGTGACTTGGATTCTTCGACGAACATCAGTCGCAAGTCGGTGAGCGTGGCGTGGAGTACTTTCGTTTCGTCGGAGTTGAGGTTGCCCTTCGTTTTGCTCTCGAGCATCTCAAGCGTGTCGATGAAAAGTCGCGCGGCGGGCAGGTTCTTTTCGGCCTTTCCCGTGGCGGGGTTGGCGAGTTTGCCGAGCGCGATCATCGCCTGTGTGCCGAACAGGCCGACCATGTCGAGGAAACGGAGCGTGTTTTCGGTTGAACCCTGCGTGTCTCGTTGAACCTCAGCCATATTATTTCTTTCCCTCCGCCGGCGTCACCACGATGACAGCATGCGCCTTTTTGGCAAAGTACTGGTTCGCCACGCGCTTGACATCATCCGCAGTCACCGCCTGATATTTTTCATCCATCGTCTTGAAGAAATCATACCCAAGCCCGCACAACTCATCGGCGCCCACCATCAGGCTCAACTCCGAATTGTCCTGCATATGGATGCGGCGCTGTCCGATGATGCCGCTTTTTGCACGGGTCAACTCTTCATCAGTCAACCCGTTCGCTTCGAGCTTCTCCAGTTCGCCAAAGATCTCTTTTTCGCATGTGCCGACATTCTGCGGCGTCGTCCCAACATAGAAGGCAAAATAACCAGGGTCGAGTCCCAATAGTTGGGACGCCCCCACGTAGTAGCACAGGCCCAATTCATCGCGGAGACGATGGAAGAGTTTGGACGCCAGGCCCGAGTAGGCTTCGCTGAGCACTTCCAGGGTAAAACGATCCTTGCTGAACAAATCCGCGCCGCTGTAGCCGATGAGCAGCACGGCCTGTTCCTTGGGAACGTTCACCGCCTTGCGCACGTCAGCAGCAATCGCCTCCGGGCTCGTCCGCGGGAATTCCAGTTTCGTCGACTTCATGGCGCCAAACTTTGCCTCGACCTTTTTACGCACATCTTCAGCATTCACATTGCCAAACACGGTGAGCACGAGGTTATTTGGCACGACGAACTGGCGTTGAAAATCGGCGAGATCGTTGCGGGTGAGCTTCGCGACCACGTTGGAGAGGCCCAGTTGGTTCAGACGATAGGGATGTTGGCTAAACATCGCCTCGCGCAGAGCCTGTTGTCCCTTGCGCAGAATCTGGTCCTGCTCGGCCTTGAACTCTGAGAGTTGCACCGCGCGCTCGCGCGTCAGCATGTCCTCAGGGAACGTCGGGTTCTGGAGGACATCGGCAACCAGATCCAGAGTGCGGTCGAAATCCTCGCTCAATGACTGTGCCGCAACGCCGAAACTATTGTTACCCGAAAAATGGCTGATACCGCCGCCGACAGACTCCATCGTCTCCGCAATCTGCTCTGCGGTGCGCATCTTCGTCCCTTTCAGCAGCATGCGTGCGGTCAGCTTCGTCAAACCATTGTCATCGGCAGTCTCCGCGATGACGCCGCCCTTGAAAATGGCGTGGACATCCACGAGAGGCAGTTTCGGATCTTCGCGCACGAGCAAACGAATCCCGTTCGGAAAGTCGAACTTCTTGATCGCGATCTCGGCCCTGGCGGTCGTCGTTGTCGTCGCCGTGGGGAGCGTGCCGGGCGGATTGAGCGAGGTGATCGTGAGATTATTGTCCGCGAAGTATGTCTGGATCACGCGCCGCAAATCGTCACGAGTAACCTTGCGCAGGTTCTCCAGGTACACATCCGAAAAGTTCGGGTCACCGACGAGGAATTCATTTTGCGCGATGTCCGAGGCCTGGCCTTGCATCGTCTTGAGCCGACCGAGGTAATTGCTCGTGCTGATCTTGATCGCCTTGTGCAATTCCTCCTCGGTAACGGGCTGTTCGGCGAGACGCTTCACCTGCTCGCGAATGGCTGCAATTGCCGCTTCCCGCTTGTCGGGATCGGTGCTGGCTTCAATGACGAAAATTCCCGGATAGCCGGGCGTGTAGCTCCCGGCGCCAATTCCATGCACCAAACCGCGCTTTTGACGAAGTTCGCGGTACAAGCGCGAGCTGTTGCCCTCCCCAAGAACAATGGACAGCACGTCGAGCGGGTAGACGTCGGGGTGCGAGACTGCGGGAATGTGCCAGGCCAGATGGATCTGCGAAAGTTGCGTCGGCATTTCTTCGTGGCGCTCGCGCAAGCTGAGCTGTGGAGGCTCGGGCGGGACGAACGCCGGGGCGACCGCGCCCATGTTGGCGTCCTTCGTTTGGTCGCGCAACTCTTGCTCGACCTTTGCCGCATCCACGTCGCCGACGACGACAAACACGATATTGTTGGGTACGTAGTGTTCCTTGTAGTACGCAACCACGTCGTCGCGGGTGAGGCGATTGTAAATGTCGGGATAGCCGATGACAGGGAAACGGTACGGGTGGGTCGTGAACGCCGTCGCCCAGAGCGTCCGGTTGGCGCGCCGCGGGGGGTCGTCATTATTCATCGCCATCTCGCGAAGTATGACGCGTTTTTCCTTCAGCAATTCGGCCTCGGGTATGGAAGCGTGCTGCATGCAGTCGGCGAGGATGTCCACAGCGGTCTGCCAGTTCTCCGAGGGAATATTGATGTAGAAAACGGTCTGCTCGAAAGAGGTGTAGGCGTTCATGTAACCGCCCTTGCGCTCGATCTCCTGGGCAATCTGCGATACGCCGCGCGTGGCTGTGCCCTTGAAAAGCATGTGTTCCAGGACATGCGAAAGGCCGGCGCCCATCCAGGGACCTTCGGTGATACTGCCGGCGCGCACCCAGGCCTGCGCGCTCACCACGGGCGCGCTGTGGTCCTCGCGAACGAGAAGGGTCAGGCCATTATCGAAGACGACCTTGTGGACCGGCGGGGATTGGGGCGTTTGCGCGTGGGTCATGGAAATTCCTGCGATGAAGGTGAGCGCGACCGCAAGGCCGCGGCGGAAGTTGGATCGCATGCCGTTTCAGACACCTAGTTCGAACCGCCGCTCAATTTCTTTGCGTCGGCGGCCCGGCTCGGCACGCTGTGATAGCGTTCGGGAACATCCTGGCTCTTGGCAGGTCGGCGGCTGCGCGTGCCCGGCGGCGGCTGGTAAGGTTTGACGAAGGCCTCGTCGAAATCGTAACCGCCTTTGAAATCTTCGCGGGTGTCCTGCTCGGTCTTGCCGAGGATGCCTTTGTCCACCATGCGAAAGACGATCTCGCCGAAATCCTCGCAACGTTTCACGTTCCAGTAATTCAGGACCGTCTTTGCCATCGGGCCAAATTGATCGATCGCGCAATGCCGCAAGCCGTCCAGTAATTCGCGTCCGCTAACGTGTCGGTCGACGCCGCGGGAATTCTTCTTGAGCATTTTGATGGTGAAATCGAGGCCTTCGCGCACGAAGTAGTAGGCGTCGCGGTCGTAACGCCCGTCGGTGCGCACGATTTCGTCAACGGCTTCGGGCAGATTCTGTTTTTGCATTAGCGGCCCCTCGTTTCCGATGTTGCGACGCTGGCAGCCTTCGGATGCCGCACGCGCCATTCCCTTACCGCCGTTCCCAAGAGGAGCGCCGACACGAAGAACGCCACGATCTGTTGCTCCTGTCTCGTCAACTTGAACATAGTGACCTCACTCACGTACTCCTGTTCAGAATATAGCCGAGTTTGGCCGCGTCTCAACTAGAATCTGGCATTGGCCTCGAAGGCCATGTTGCTGCACCGGTCCTGATACGTGAAACCACGCGACGGCTCAGGACGCGGCGATGTTAACCAACTTACCGGGAACAACAATGATTTTCTTAATCTGCTTGCCCGCGAGGTGCTCCTGCACGCGTCCGTTCGCGAGCGCGAGTTTTTCCAGTTCCTCTCGCGAAATCTGGGCGGGCACGTCCATCCGGTCACGGACCTTGCCGTTGACCTGTAGGATAACGGTGACGGTATTCTCTTTGAGGAGCGCTTCATCGAACGCGGGCCACGGCTCATAGGCGAGTGTTTGCTTGTGGCCGAGTTTCTCCCAGAGTTCTTCCGCCAAATGCGGCGCGTAGGGCGCGAGGACGAGGATGAATGGTTCGAGCAACTTGCGCGGACGCTCCTCTTGCGCCGTGACTTCGTTCACGAAGATCATCATCTGGGAAACTGCGGTATTGAAGGCGAGCGCTTCCGTGTCCTCGCCGACCTTCTTGATGGTTTGATGCAGGGCTTTGAGAAGCGCTGCTGATGGCTCGGTGTCGTCCAGGATGAGTTTGCCTTCTTCGGCGCAATACAAACGCCAGACGCGGCCGAGGAAGCGATAGACGCCTTCGAGCCCCTGCGTGTTCCAGGGCTTGGCCGCTTCCAGCGGGCCCATGAACATCTCATACATGCGAAACGCGTCCGCGCCATAGTCGCGCACCACGTCGTCGGGATTGATCACATTGCTCCCGCCGCGCGACTTCGACATCTTTTGGTTGTCCTCGCCGAGGATCATGCCCTGGTTCACGAGCCTCATGAACGGCTCGGGGGTTGAGACGTGGCCGAGATCGTAGAGCACCTTGTGCCAGAACCGCGAGTAGAGCAGGTGCAACACGGCGTGTTCCGCGCCGCCGATGTAGAGATCGACGGGCATCCAGTATTGTTCCTTGTCCTTCGCGACGAAGGCCTGGTCGTTGCGAGGATCGATGTAGCGCAGGTAGTACCAACACGAGCCCGCCCACTGCGGCATCGTATTCGTCTCGCGCTTCGCCGGGCCGTCGCACAGCGGGCATTTCGTATTCACCCAATCCGTCGCCTTGGCCAACGGCGGCTCGGCATCGCCGGCCGGAGTGTAGTCCTTCATCTCCGGCAACCGCAATGGCAATTCGCTCTCCGGCACCGCCACCGCGCCATGTTCCGGGCAATGCACAATCGGGATCGGCTCGCCCCAGTAACGTTGACGCGAGAAAAGCCAGTCGCGGAGCTTGTACTGGACAGTCGCTTTGCCGAGCTTATTCTCTTCGAGCCAGCCGGTGATCTTCTTCTTGGCTTCCGGTGTCGGAAGACCAGTAAGGACGCCGCTGTTGACGGATGTGCCGTCGCCTGTGAATCCTTGAGGATCTATCCCGGCGGGCGGTTGAACGACGGTACGGATTTCCAAGCCGAATTCCTTCGCGAACTCGAAGTCGCGTGTATCGTGCGCGGGGACGGCCATGATCGCGCCGGTGCCGTAGCCCATCATCACGTAGTCGGCTACCCAAATCGGAATCTTCTCGTTATTGACTGGATTGACGGCGTAACCACCGGTGAACACGCCGGTCTTGTCCTTCTCTAATTGCGTTCGCTCCAACTCGCTCTTCTTCGCCGCGGCGGTGCGGTAGGCGTCAACGGCGGCACGCTGTTGCGACGTGGTGACTTTTTCGACGAGGGAATGCTCCGGCGCGAGCACCATGTAGGTTGCGCCAAAGAGTGTGTCGGGCCGTGTTGTGAAAATGCGGAGCACATCCCCGGCTTCGGTTTTGAAATCAACCTCGGCACCCTCGCTCCGGCCGATCCAGTTCCGCTGTTGTTCCTTGATCGACTCGGGCCAGTCGACCAACTCCAAGTCCTTTAACAGCCGCTCGGCGTATTTCGTGATGCGGAGAATCCACTGACGGAGTGGGCGGCGGTACACATTCTTGTGACCTTTGCGGTCGCATGTGCCGTCTGCGTTGACCTCTTCGTTGGCAAGCACAGCCTTACAGCCTTCGCACCACCAGACCGGCACTTCAGCCTCGTGTGCAAGACGCATCATGCGGATAAAGGTACGACGTAAATTCTCGTGTTCGTGCCGTGGACGTCCGAGAAATCCTTCACGTGTACCGGTAAGGAATGGGTTGTCTTTCCATTCAGACTGACGCTTTGGATTTTCGGAGAGCGCGTCTTGTAGTAACGAAATGGGCATCGCTTTCCCGAGTTCAGGGTCATCGTAGCTATTGAAAAGTTGCAGAAAAATCCACTGGGTCCATTTGTAATAGCTCGGGTCGGTGGTATCGACTTCGCGGTCCCAGTCGTAACTGAGGCCGAGCATTTGGATCTGGCGGCGGAAATTGTCGATGTTCTTGCGGGTGGTGATCGACGGATGCGTGCCGGTGTCGATGGCGTATTGCTCGGCGGGGAGGCCGAACGCGTCCCAGCCCATCGGATGCAGCACGTTGCAGCCGCGCATGCGCTGGAAGCGGCTGTAAATGTCGGTGGCGGTATAACCTTCGGGATGGCCGACGTGCAGGCCCGCGCCACTGGGGTAGGGGAACATGTCGAGCACGTAGAGCTTTTTCTTGGCAGAATCTTCGCGCGCGGCGAACGTTTTGTGTTCCGCCCAATAGCGCTGCCACTTCGGCTCGATCTTGTCGAACGGATATTTCTTGCGGAGTTCCGGCATAAAGCGAGGAGACTATACCGGCTGGAGTATGGCTACGCAAGCGCGGGGAGGTTGGGTATTCGAGTATCGTAAACCGATAATTTTTGCTGGACACGATGTTGGGGATTGAGTATGGTAGGCCCGCTATTTTGAAAACCTGGCGAATCGTTTCGGTGCGACAAGATGGCGCGAGTCTGCTTCGCGAGGACGCTACCAAGACCGGACAAGGGGCCATATACGTGTTTCTGCGAAACGAACCCACCGAATTCAGCCCGCGAAATTGCATTTATCTAGCTGGGCCACAGGCAGTTGCACATATTAAGACAAGCAAAAAACGGTGGGTTCGTTTTGGAAAACGAACCCACCGGGAGGGCTTTTTGGACGGTAAAATCGGCGGGCAAGCGGCATTTTGGGCTCAAAATATGAAGCGATATCGGCTGATCGAGGCACCGCAGACTGGAACATCCCGCTTACGCTGGCGTGGCCAGTTTCTTCCGGAGGGCGTGTTGATACACTTCAACGTAATGCTGCGCCGAGACTGCCCAATCGAAGTTCTGCGCCATGGCTTGTTGGCGCAGTTGGAGGATGTGTTGGGGGCGGTCGAACCAGGTAGCGACGGCCCAGCCGATGCAGTAGTAGAGCGCGCGGCCGGCGGGCTCCCAGAATTTGAAGCCCGTACCGTTGCCGGTCGCTTCGTCATAATTCTGGACGGTGTCGTCGAGGCCACCCGTGGCGCGGACGACGGGGAGGGTGCCGTACTTGAGGGAGTAGATTTGGTTGAGACCGCAAGGTTCGTACAACGAGGGCATGAGGAAGAAATCACAGCCCGCCTCGATGAGATGGCTGAGTTCGGGGGAGAACCCAATGTGCGCGCCGACGCGACCGGGGTACGCGCCGGCCAGATAGCGAAAGAAGTTTTCGGTATCCATATCGCCGTTGCCGAGGACGACGCACTGCATGACCATGTTGTCGAGGGCAGCGGGCAGCGCCTCCCGCAGGAGAGTGAATCCTTTCTGATGGACGAAGCGGCTGACGATACCGAACAGCGGGACATCGGCGCGTTCTTCAAGGTGAAAATGATTTTGGAGCGCGGCTTTGCAGACCGCCTTGCCGCGGAGGTCTTTCGCCGTGAAGTGTGCGGAAATGTATTTGTCGGTCGCAGGATTCCACTGCGAATAATCCACGCCGTTGAGGATGCCGAAGAGATCGTCGCGGCGATTGTTCAGGAACATCGCGAGCCCCATGCCGCCCACCGGCTCGACGATTTCCTTGGCGTGTGTCGGCGAGACGGTCGTCAGCGCATCCGCGAATGCGACGCCCGCTTTGAGGAGGTTGGCCTTGCCGTGGTCCTCAAATTTATCGGGTGTGAAATGTTCCGCGCCGAGACCGAGATACGGCATGACGTTCGCATTGTAGACGCCCTGGTAGCCGATATTGTGGATCGTCAGCACGCTGGCGGTGTTCGACAGCGGCGAGAGGACCCGGTCCCATGTTTTCAGAAACACCGGCGCGGTCGCGGTCGGCCAGTCATGAGCATGGATGATGTGCGGGATGAAATTCTGATCCTTGCAAATCTGCAGGGCCGCCTTCGACAACAGCGCGTAGCGAAACGCGTTGTCCATATAATGGCCCGTCGGCCCGTCGTAAATGCCCGGCCGCCCGAAGTAGGCGTCGAATTCGACGAACCACACCGGGACTTCCCCGTCCAAGAGCGCTGTGTACAATCCGATCCAATGCTCCACGCTGGCGCCCATGTGAACACAGGCGGGGCCGACGAACTTGATGCCGAACTGAGCGCGGTCGATGAGCGAATAGAGCGGGAGGACGATGCGCACATCGTGGCCCAGATCTCGCAACGCCTTCGACAAGCCGCCGACCACATCGGCGAGGCCGCCGACTTTCGCAAACGGCACGCACTCCGACGAGACGAAGAGGATCTTCAATCCCTCGTCGTGCTCACCGTTCGTTGGGCGCGGATTCCGCCCCGCGGGTTCTCGGCGCGACACTGGCGTTCTGGCTTTGGTTACAGGGGGCATGCGGGGCGAAAGTGTAACAGGGCATGCAAGAGCCCGCAAGCATTCGGCTGGTCCGGCTCGAGGAGACGATGAATGAGTTGCCGCGCCGAGCCTATTTCCGCTAGCCTTCTGCACGTGGAGGAGCGCAAACGATTACGGGCCGTATGGATGCTCTTGCTGGCGACGGTCTGCTGGGGGATGAGTTTTCCGCTGATGAAAGGACTCGTCCTGCTGCAAGAGCACTTGCTGCCTGGTGCGAACGTGTGGTTCATCACGGCGCAAACCTCGACGGTGCGCTTTGCGGTCGCGGCCCTCGTGCTGGCGCTGATCTGCGGGCAGCGCATGCGGGGATTCACACGGCTTGACCTGAAACTTGGCGTGGGGCTCGGGTTCTTCGCGGGAACCGGCACACTGTTGCAAATGGCGGCGCTGAGCCAAACGCTCGCGTCCACGTCGGCATTCCTTACACAATTCTATGTGTTGCTGCTGCCGCTGTGGGTCGTGCTCTGGCAGCGCCGCCGGCCATCATCGCTGCTGCTCCTTTGTTGCGCCCTGGTAATCATCGGCATGGGGGTGCTGTGCGGTCTGCGGTGGAACGATTGGCGGCTCGGGCGCGGTGAATGGCTGACGTTGTTGGCCGCGGCTTTGTTCACAGGCGACATCCTGTGGCTCGATCATCGTCAATTCGCATCCGCTGACAAGGTACGCGCGACGGTGGCGATGTTTGCGTCGATGGCCGTCATTCTTTTGCCAGTGGCCATTTGGCAAGCGCCCGCAAACAGTGCCTGGTGGCGCGTTTATCTTTCGCCCGGTATGTCCGTCATGTTGCTCATACTGCTGGGAGCCTCCACGCTGGTGGCCTACACGCTGATGAACGTGTGGCAACCGCATCTGCAACCGACGCATGCGGGTTTGATCTATTGCGCCGAGCCGGTGTTCGCGAGTCTTTACGCATTGTTCGCGCCGGCGCTGCTGGCGCATCTTGGCGGGTTTGCCTACGCGAACGAATCGGTGACGGGGAACCTGTTCATCGGCGGCGCGCTGATCACGCTGGCCAATGTTCTCGTGCAATATGATCGGTAAAGTGTTTGTTCTTTGCGCGAAGCGGCGCACTTCCGGTGCCCGCAGACCTTCGTTGAAAAACCGTGGGCGCGCCGCCAGGCTGTGGTATCATCGGGGGCAACGTCATGTACCGTTTGGTGTTTCAAAATCGAGCCACGCCGAGAGAACCGGTGGTCGTTGAACTGCCGTCGCTCGTCATCGGTCGCGACGCCGCCTGCAACGTTCAACTCGTGGAAGCCGGCGTGAGCGGGCGGCACGCCGCCATCGAACGCCACACGGACGGTTACTACCTCCACGATCTCGACAGCGTCGGCGGCGTATGCATCAACGGCAAGCCGGTCCGGGAAAGCCGGCTGGCTTCTGGCGATGAACTGGAGGTCGGTGGGGCGCGCATTCGCTTTGAAATTGTCCACGGCACCGGCAACAAACAACCGCGCCATGCCGTGGACCCGCTGCAGGCCCTCGCGATTGCCATTGTCCTGCTGGTGATCGGGGGCCAGGTCGCATTGCTCAGTTCGATGTTCTCCGGGGAGCGGCCGAGGAAAGTGAAGCTGGAAACCGCCCTGGTCACGCATACAGATCAGTCAGTGGTTGCGTCCGCCGGGTCAATGGCCACCAATCCGCCGGCATCGAATGAGCCGCGCCCACCGGCGGCAGCGGTCGCGTTGGCGCCACCTGTGGCCGAGCCAGCCGTGTGGAACCGCATGATACGGATCGCGCGCGTGGATCGTAGCGAAAGTGGCGGCGCGGTGAACATCACCATTCAAGCCAAAGCGCAGGTTGGCGAGCGCGAACTGAACACGGCCGCGGTGGCGATCTGCGTCCAGTTCGCCGCCCTGGGTGGCACGGGATCGAGCGTCATCTGGCGCGAACCGATCTGGTTGCCAATTCCGCAGTGGGAGAATTTCTCAACCAAGTCATTCACCGTCCGTTTTCCCGGTGCGCCACGGGAATTCGTCGGTTTTGTTGTGCGCACGTATTTTCGCAAACAAATGCAGGACATTGCCGCTGCGCCGCCGTCCTTGCGTCCGCTGGCTCCCCTCCCGATTTTGGGAGGTGCGCTGTGATGGAGCCAACGCCCGCGGCAGATCCGCTCATCGGCCGGACGCTTCGCGCGTACGAGGTCCAGGATCAGATCGGCATCAGCCGCTGGGGGAAAGTGTATCGCGCGATCCAGACATCAACCAGTCGTACGGTCGCGATCCGCATCCTTTTGCCCGAGCTGGCTGCCATGCCCGGCAAGACCAACCACTTTCTCGAGGAGTCGCGCACTGACGCGGCACTGGTTCACCCGCACCTGGTGACCGTATACGAAGCCGGGCAGGCGGAGGGCATCTATTTCTGCGCGATGGAATACATGGACGGACCACCACTGCCACAGTTCCTGCGCAGGGATGGCGGGGTGGACGAACATCGCCTGTTGTTGGCGATCATTGGAGTGGCGCGTGCGCTGGATTTCCTTTGGCAACGCCTCATTCCCCACCAACCTCCGCAGGACAAGAACGTGCTGACGAATGCCGACGGTACCGTCAAGCTGATCAACGTCGAACCCATCGAAATGCAACCCAGCCAGTCGCCCCGCGAGGACGTGTTGAGTCTCGCGGTGATGATCGCCACCCTGGCCAATGACATCGCCCCCGTAAGCAAATCCATCAGTGAATTCGTCGAGAGCATGTTGAGTGCGGAGGGCCAGAAGCAATTTGCGTCGCCGGCCGAAGTCGCTTCTGCCGCCGAGGCGCTCGACCGCAAACTCTTTCCACCCGCCAAGGTCGTTCGATCGACCATCGCACAGATCCGACCGAAACACGTTGGCCCGGTGACGACTGCCGCGATCTGGCTGCTTGCGCTTGCCCTGACTGTGGTTGCAGTCTGGTTGTGGTGGCACGTACGCCATCCACGTTGAGGCCGCGGCTACGGCCCAGGTTGCGGTGCGACCCAGTGGCGGACGAGGTCGGGGAACTGGCATTGGCGGCAGGCGGATTTATCGTTGAGACAGAAATCCTGGAAGATTTGCATCAAGCCCTGCTGCTGGCGGGTGGTCTTGATGTAACGGCGGGCGGATGAAGGCTGTTCGAACAGCTGACCGCTTGCGAGGCGGATGATGCTATTCGACGGCGCGGCGGGCAGCCTCGTATAAAGTGCTCTCGCGGTCTCAAAAAGTTTGCGATCACCGTCATTCTCCGCGTAGGCGGCTACGAATGGCAGCACGATGTTGGCGATGATCTCCCGCGCGCGGCTCTCACCGATCAATTCACTTGCCCGTGACTGGGTCTTGCTGCCCAACGTGAAGTGATGGCTCCAATAATCGTCGCGGATTTCTGAAAACAACCGCGACGGATCGCCACCGCTTTGGATCGCGCCGATAACTTTCTCCATGAAGCGCGGATGCTTCTTCAGCAGGGCAACCGCCGCGCCGAGGCGTCGGTGCGGATGGTTTGCCGGCCGCGCGCCGCTGAATCGCCAGATTTCGACGGGGAGAATTCGCTCCTCGAAATCGGGGCGAACTTTCCACCACGCGTTCCAGAGTCGCCTCACATACCGCGCCCCCGCCGAATCACGCGACTGCGGCACGCCGGTTGGGAGGAAGTTGGCGAGGCCAAAGAGAACCGGGGCGAGTTGCGAGCGCTGGCCGTTCAACTCCGCCAGCGGCGCACGTTGCGCCAGGGTGCGGAATGCCACCTTGTTCGCCTTGTAGCCGAGCGCTTCCATCCAGCCTTCATAGAAAGCCTGTTCGGGGCCGACGCGATGAATCCAGCGCGTGAAGCGCCGCATCTTGGCGGCGAACCGTTCATCTCCCGCGGCATCGAGCATCGCGGCGAGCGAACCGATGGGCAACGCACGGAGCACTTGCGCGCACCGGCCGTGATGATTACCGGCGTTGTGCGGATAGGAATCGAGGTCGATCTCGTCGTAGAGTTGCTCCAGCGCGGTGTCCAACTGATGTTGGATGACAATCTGCGGGATGATCTGGCCGGCACGCGTCCGCGGGACGTGCTGGCTGCCGGCTTCCCAGAGGACAACGTGGAGGATCACGTCATTGAAATGCGCATCGTGTTCATGCCCGTGATGGTTCCAATCCTCGGCGCGCAGATGCAATTCAATATCGCCGGTGCGCTCGGGTTCGTCGCCAATCTGGACCGTCGCATGACGAAAGTCGGGGCCGGCTTCGAGGTTCCACCAGCCCTGGAAAACAATGCGCACCGGCCGGCCGTCGGTTGTCCGCAGCGCATCGAGTTTCAGCCGCTGATCGTACCAGATGCACTGCACCAGCCGTTCGCTGATGGGGATCGGGACGTAGTTGCTGTCGGCATCACGCAGGACGGCGGGCGCGAAGACGTTCGGAAAATTTTGGCGCATTAATCGGTTGCGCAACTCACCGTAGCGTGTCAATGCCATCGCTTGCCTCACCGGATAATAGTGCAATATACTGCGGCGTGATGAAAATGCGAACTGGATTTTTTATATGGCTGGCGATCTGCCTGTTTTCAGTTCTCGGCGCGCATGCGGCGCCGCCGGTTGATGAGACGGCGTTCGAAGCGGTGCGCGACCCGGTGGTTCTTGCGGTGCAAAAGGTGCTGCCAGCAGTGGTCAATATCAGCACGGAGCGGCTCGTCGAGCGGGAATTCAACGATCCCTTCGAAGAACTGTTTCAACAATTCTTTCGGCAACCGCGCCGCCCGCAGGTCCAGGGCGTCCAGAGCCTTGGTTCGGGTGTGATCGTGGACGAAGACGGTTGGATCATTACCAACTGGCATGTCGTGCAACGCGCGACGAAAATCAACGTGATCCTCGCGGATGGATCGCGTTACGACGCCCAATACGTAAGTGGTGACGACAAGAACGACCTGGCGCTGCTGCGGATCCAACCTAAGAGAGCGCTGACGGCAGTCGAGATCGCCGGCGAGAGCCAGACGATGCTGGGCGAGACGGTAGTGGCCATCGGTAATCCATTCGGGTTTGACCACACGGTAACCAGGGGCGTAATCAGCGCGAAAGATCGCAGTTGGCCGCCCGAGAACCCCCAGTTTGAAGACGTATTGCAGACCGACGCCGCGATCAATCCCGGCAATTCGGGCGGACCGCTCATCAACGCGCGTGGACAACTCGTCGGTATCAACATGGCAATCCTCTCGCAAGCCCAGGGAATCGGCTTTGCCATACCGGCGCGGCGCGTTGCGCATCTTCTGGCGATGTGGTTTACGCCCGAGAAACGTTCGCGGCTCTGGCTTGGGGCGCGGTTTGGCCGGGAGGACGGCAGGATCGTGGTGACGGATGTGCAGACCAACAGTCCCGCGGCGCAAGCGGGTGTACAAGCGAAGGACAAGGTGGTGGCCTGCGATGGGAAGGAAGTCACGGAGGTATTGCCCCTCCAGCGCTCGCTGATTCATAAGAAGGCCGGTGACGTGGTAAGATTCGATATCGAGCGGGAAGGGACGGCGAAATCGTTCACCATAAAGTTGACGGCACTCCCGGTATTGTCGGCGAGAGATTTAATGCTCAAGAAATTTGGCGTGCAAGTCCAGGCACTCACGCGCGAACTGGCGCAGGGACTGGGCATGCCCTTTACTCAAGGCTTGCTCGTAGCCGATGTGCAGCCGGGTAGTCCCGCCGCGGCGGCGCAGTTCCACCGTGGGATTGTGATCACACAGGTCGCCGGCGAGGGAGTTGCATCGATGGATCGGGTGGCCGAACAACTGGAGGACGTGAAAGCGGGGGACATGGTGAGCATGGCGGTAGTGATTGTCGAACGTCGCGGCGGCATCCTTTTGCAGCAAACGGCAAACGTCTCGCTGAAATCGCGGTAACAAAGGAAGGCGCGCAATGGCAGCCAAAGTAACAAGCAAGGTTCGTGTCGCGGGAATCTGTGGCAGTTTGCGCAGAGAAAGCTACACACGCATGGCGCTGAAGGTGGCGTTGGGCGGCGCGGAAGAAGCGGGCGCGGAGGTGCAGTTGATCGACCTGCGCGATTATCAACTCGTCTTCTGTGATGGCGGCGACCATGGTGACAACCTGCCAAAGGATGTGACGCGCTTGCGCGACGAAGTGAAACACGCTCAGGGGATCCTCCTTGGTACTCCGGAGTATCACGGAGGCTACAGTGGTGTACTGAAGAACGCGCTCGACTTGATGGGCTTCGACGAATTCGAAGGGAAGATGATCGGGCTGGTCGGCGTTTCGGGCGGCAACCTGGGTGCGTTCGGCGCCCTGAGCGCGTTGCGCAGTGTCGGGCGTGCGTTGCACGCGTGGGTGGTGCCCGAGCAGGCAGCGGTCGCGAACGCGGACGAGGTCTTTGACGACGAGGGCAAGTGCAAAGACGAGGCGATTGAGAGGCGATTGAAGGCCGTGGGCCGTCAGGTGGCGAAGTTCGCCAGCCTGCACAATTCTGAACAAGCGCGGGAGTTTCTCCAGTTTTGGGAAGCGGCAGCTGAGAATCCCGGTGGTGGCGACCGATAATCCCGGATGATTCCGGCAGTGTGAAGCGACTTCTCCGTCTTGAACATTCCACCGCTTGCCAATGTCTATGCCCATATGCTAGAAGTTGCAGCGCTTTCCCGTTTAAGCAGATAGAGGAGGAAGTGGCAAGTTTTCGGGAACGCTCTCTGGCTGTGTTATGCAACCGATGATCAAAGTAGAGAATCTGACGAAGCGTTACGCGGGCGTAACCGCGCTAAATGGCGTTTCCTTCGAGGTGCAACGCGGGGAGATTGTCGGCTTTCTCGGTCCGAACGGTGCGGGCAAGAGCACGACGATGCGCATTTTAACGGGCTTCATACCCGCTTCATCAGGACGCGTCGAGGTGGCGGGGTTGGATGTGTTCGAGAACTCTCTCGAAGTGCGCGAGCGGGTTGGGTATATGCCGGAAAACAACCCACTCTATGTGGACATGCGTGTGAGTGAATACCTGAAGTTCCGCTCCAAGCTCAAGGGCCTGCCGCGCGCCGAACGCAAGGAACGTATCCCGGAAGTCCTGGAGATGTGCGGCCTCACGGATGTCTCGCACCGCATCATCGGTCAACTGTCGAAAGGATATCGCCAACGCGTCGGTTTGGCGGACGCGCTGTTGGCCGAGCCGGACCTATTGATTCTTGACGAACCGACGATTGGCCTCGACCCCGTGCAGATTCGCCAGGTGCGGCAACTCATCAAGGACCTGGGTAAGCGGCACACCATTTTGCTTTCGACCCACATCCTGCCGGAAGTGGAGATGACCTGCAATCGGGTCATCATTATTCACCATGGACGCATCCTGGCTTCGGATACGCCGGACAATTTAATGAAAACGCTGCACGCGGGCGGGCTGATCCAGGTGGAAGTGCGCGGTCCCGGTTCGGAAGTGCAGGCCAAGATGCGCGCTCTCGAAGACGTGGAATCGGTCAATGCCAAGATCATCGAGGACGGCTATGTACGCGTGGCGTTGACGCCGAAGTTGGGGACCGATCCGCGCGAGAGGATTTATCAAACCGTGGCGACCAACGGATGGACATTGCGCGAACTGACGCGGACGCGGACGACGCTGGAGGACATCTTCGTCCAGATCACGCGGGAAGAGGATGAGGCGGAAGAGGAGCGGCGCGAGCAGCGGAGGAGCGTGCTGCGATGAGGAATGTACCGGCCTTGTTGCGACGGGAATTGAACGCGTACTTTGCGTCGGTCCTGGGGTACGTGGTGATCATGTTTTTTCTGCTGGTGATGGGAGTCAGCTTCGTTTCCATTGTCGGTGAGTTGCTCTCGCGGGGATCGACGCAGCTGACGGTGATGGAGGGCTTTTTCAGTTGGTTCTGGTTGCCGTCGTTGTTTCTCGTGCCGGCGATCACGATGCGCTTGCTGGCGGAAGAGAAACGCGCCGGCACGCTCGAAATGTTGATGACCGCGCCCGTGACGGATTTCGAGGTGGTCCTGGCCAAGTGGTTGGGTGCGGTGGCGCTGTACACGTTGATGTGGGCGGCGACGGGTTTGTACGTGGTGATCCTGCGCCATTTCTCGGGAGAACAAACCGCATTGGATCTCGGCCCGATCCTCAGCGGATATCTGGGGATCGTGGTGATCGGACAGTTCCTGATCGCGGTTGGATTAATGACGTCCGCCATGACCCGGAATCAAGTGACGGCCTTCCTGATCGCATTCGCCCTATTGTTCTTGTACCTGATTGCGATCTGGTTTGGGTATTATTTCACACGCGGGACGACCGCCGGTAAAATTTTCGAATTCCTGTCGGCATTCGAGCAAATGAATGACTTCCAACGGGGCGTGGTGGATCTGCGGCCACTGGTGCTGTACGCGAGCGGTACGGTGCTGGCGTTGTTCATAACGACCCGCGTGGTTGAATCCAGGAAGTGGAGGTAGTGGTCGTGGCGAACGAAGCCTCGCGAAGCGGCAAACTCCCGACGCTACGCCACCGGCGAGTGGTCGTCGGCGCCAACGTCCTGGTGCAGATTGGGGCGCTGCTGGCCGCCGTGGTCATGGTCAACTGGCTGGCGTCTCGGCATTACGTGCGCTTTGACTGGACGAAAGCGGGTTACTACCAATTGGCCGGAAAGACCAAGCAGGTACTCGCGAGTTTGAAAGACCCCGTCGACCTGATTGTTTTCTTACCGCCCGCAGGCGACCACCAGCACGAGTATGTCGCGAAGACCCTCGATGATGTCCACAACCTGCTGAAGGAATTTAAGTTCTACGGTAAAGAGAAGCTGCACGTGGAATATGTCGATCCGCAACGCGACCTGGCGCGTGCGCAACAACTTGTCAAGCAGTACAATCTTGACTCTCCGGATGTGATCATTTTCGCGAGCCGCGGGCATCACAAATACGTGCGGCTCGATGAAATGGTCGATCTCGGCGCCCAAAGCCAGGAAATGGGCGAAAGCCGCGTCAAGGCGTTCAGGGGGGAAGGCCTGTTTCTTTCCGCGATCCAGACCGTGACCGAGGAAGAGTCGCCCAAGGTGTATTTCCTGACGGGTCATGGCGAGCGTGATCCCGAGGATTTCGACCAACGCGAGGGCTATTCGGAACTCTCACGCTACATCAAGCGCGACAATATCCTCGTGGAGAAATGGAATCTGCTGGAGAGCCAGGCGTTGCCGACGGATGCGGGCGCGATTGTCATCGCCGGCCCACGCAAGGCATTCGCGCCATCCGAATTGAACGCGTTGGAGCAGTACCTGAAAGGCAAAGGCCGCCTGATTATTATGCTCGACGCTCACACCCAGACGGGTCTCGAGGTGTTTCTCAAGCGTTGGGGTGTACAGGTAGACGATGACCTGGCAATGCGCCAGGCAGGGGTGTTGCTTGGCACGCAGATGCTTGATGTCAATGCCGTGGCCGCCGATTACGCTCCGCATCCGATTACGGCCAAGCTTGCTGACACAAATACAGAATTCCCGTATGCGCGATCGATTCGTCGTGCGCCGCAGCCGGAAAGCGGGACGCCGGACCAGCCGCGGGTTACCGAATTGGTCAAGGCGGCTCCCGCGTATTGGGGTGAGACCGATCCCGATACGGAACATGCGGTGTTCGACGCCGCAACGGACATTGCGGGGCCACTTCCGTTGGCGGTGGCGGTCGAGACGAGTAAGCCGCATGGCGTAGATGTGGACATCGGCGTTACGCGTCTGGTGGTCGTCGGCACATCGCGGTTTGTGGACAACAGCAGTCTCGGTGGCGGCAATCTCGACTTTTTCATGAACGCGGTTAACTGGTTGCTCCAACGCGAGCAACTGATGGCCGTCAGCCCGAAAGTTCCCGACGAATTTCGTCTCGATATGTCTCCGAGCCAGCAGCATGCCGTTTATATGCTCGTGGTTGGCGGGTTGCCGCTGATGGTGGCGATTATTGGCATTGTGGTTTGGTTAAGCCGCCGCAAATAACGACCTCCAGATGTTTCTGCGGCTCCAGAAGTAACGAATAATTGGATATGAAATCGCGCACGACATTGGTGTTGGTCCTTGTCGCCCTGGTGATCGGCGGGCTGGTTGCCCTCGATTACTACTGGGGCACTTCCACCCAGGAGTTGCAGGCCAGAAACAAGCGCGTCCTCGATTTCCAGTCGAAGGACATCATCGGCTTGGATATCGGGTTGACGAACCAGGTTTACGCGCTCGAAAGATCGGGTGACCAATGGCAAATCAAAAAGCCACTGGATGTTCGCGCCAACTATGGCACGGTCAGCTCGATCTTAGACGAACTGGAGTTTGCCGAGCGCAAACGTTCAATTACCGAGCAGGAACTCAAAGGGTTGACTCGAAAAGACTTTGGGCTGCAATTGCCGCGCGTCCACCTGACATTACGGAACAAAAAGGGGAGCATGGTCCTGCTCGTCGGCAATGAGACGCCAACGAAGGACGCGGTCTATGCCCAGTTGCAGGGTAAGAAGGATGTGCTCGTTTTGCCGAAGTCGATTTATGAGCGTTTGGATCGCACCTTGGACGACCTGCGTGACCGCACCGTCATTGACTTCCAGCCCGCCTCCGCCACGCGCATCGAGATCAAGAGTCCCGACCGCGTGATCGAATTGGCGAAGTCGGCAGCCACCACGAATGCAGAACCGCGTTGGGCGGTGACACGTCCACTCGCCGCCCGCGCCGACCCGCGCAAAGTCAGCGAACTACTCTCCGATTTGAGCGGGCTGCGCGTGACTGACTTTGTCAGCGAAGATGCGAAGGACATCCACACGTACCAGCTTGATGAGCCGGAACGCGAGGTCACGGTGTGGACAGGTGAATCGGGCAAGACGTTGCAGATCGGTCGCGCCTCGACCAATGACCCGGGCAAGGTGTATGCAAAACTCAAGAGCACCGACTCGATTTATACCGTGCCCTCCGCCAGCGTGCAGAAGTTTGCGGTCCAAGCCAATGATTTGCGCGACGCGCAGGTGCTCGAGTTCCCGGAGAGTGACGTGCACGGGATCGAAGTGTTGCATGGTACGGACAAGATTTCGCTCGTGCGCACCGATTCAACATGGAGCATCACGGCGCCGGCTGTCGCGGCTGCAGAGGGTAACGCGGTCCAGCAGTTGCTCAGACAGCTCGGCAGCTTGAAGGCCCGGCAATTTATGGCGGACGTGGCAACCGATTTGGATAAATACGGATTGGCGGCGCCGCTGGCGACCGTGACTCTGCGCGGGGAGGGGACAAACTTGCTGGCGCAACTGTTGGTCGGTGCGCTGGATGCGTCGAACGCTGTCCGTTTCGTGAAACGGGTTGACGAGCCATTCGTGTATGGGGTGGACACCAACATCGTCGGGTGGTTGCCAGCGAACTATCTCGCGCTGCGCGCACGCACGCTGGTCGATTTGAAATCGGACCAGGTTACGAAGCTAACGATTGAGAGGAAGTCGGGAAAAGTGACTTTGCAACGTGACGCTGACAAGAAATGGAAACTGATGGAGCCTGCCCAGGGAGTGATCGACAACGATGCTCTGCAACGCTTGCTCGATGAGTTGGCGTCCGTGTATGCGGAGGAGTTTGTGCGCGAAGGGCGCGACAATCTGGCCGAGTATGGGCTTGACCAACCCGAAGCGACGGTCGCCGCGACCCTGGGTGACAAGACATACACGCTCACGCTTGGTAAACTGCTGGATGTGGAGAGGCGGTACGCATTCTGGAGCGATCCACCACTGGTTTTTACAATCTGGACGAGTCGGGCGAATACATTGTCACGAGACATTGTCACGCAGCCCAATCCGCAGCCTGCGCCCGCAACGACGAACGCGCTCCCGTCGAGCGCTGTTCCGCCTGTTAGTCAGATCATTAAAGTGCCTGCCTACGCGCCCGCGTCGACGAATGGGCTGGATAAACAGTCCGCTGGGTCCTGACGTCTTGGGGAAACACGTTGACGGGCCGAGACGGTGCGTTTAAGAATCACCCGACGTGAAGTTTCTGTACAGGCTTTTTGTCCGCTTTCTGGTGGTGGTGGTGGTATTCTCACTGCTGTCGCTTGGCTACCTGCACCTCTATGGGTTCCCTGATTTTCTCAAGGAGATGCTTTTGAGTGAGTTGCAACGGGCAGGCTACGCCGCCCAGTTCACCTCGATCCGTCTGGATCTCTTTCGCGGGGTCGTGGCCACCGATGCGACGTTTGCGGACGCGAAAACGCCGGATCAACCTCTCGCGCAAATCGACGAGCTGGAATTGCAGTTTAGCTTGAAGCGACTCCTCCACAAGCAGACCTTTATCCGCGCGATCCATATTGCCAACGCGGTGATCGCCATTCCCACGCCGCCGGACGAGAACGGCCCGGCCAAGTTCACGGCGTCTGATGCGTACGCTACTTTTAAATTCGAAGACGACGGCTCCATTCGCGTGGATCGGCTTACGGGTGTTTATTGCGGAATTCGCCTGAACGTCTCCGGGCGTATTAAGCCCCGCTCGGCCTCCGCGACAACAACGACCCCGGCCACCGTGCAGATTTCCACAAAGGGGGGGCAGTTTCTCTTTTTCACGAAGGCCGTGCGTGAGTTGAACCAGATTCAGGTCACACTTCCCCCGCAGCTCGATTTGGATTTTGACCTCGATTTGGCGCAACCGCTCGTCGGGCATGTGGTGGCGAAACTGCGCGGCAGCCAGCTTCAGTATCGCGACCTCCACCTTGACTCCGCGGGCGTCGATATCGAAATGACTGACGGTGCGATTGAATTGCACCACTGTGAAGCCTCGCTGTACGGCGGCGAAATCGACATTCACGGCCGTTATGACATCGCGATGGGACAATTTGATGTAGCGTTGTCCAGCACGACCGACCCCGCGGCCATTGTTCCGCTGGTGATCAAGGACGCCGGGCCGATTCTGCGCGACCTGCGGGTCCAGGAGAACCCGAAAATTCTGGCGCGTTACCGGCTGAATCCGGAAACGGGCAGCCTACCCGAATTGACGGGCACCGTGCAAACGGGGGGGCTCACCTTTCAGGGCATCGAATTTCGTTCGATCAAATTTGGCTTTGAAGACCGCGGTCCGCAGGTCAAGTTTAACGATGTCGATGTCGTCACGCCTGGGGGGCGTTTAACCGGACACGGCGAGTATCATCTTGAAAGCACCGACTTCACCTACGAATTTGATAGCACAATTGACCCCACCAAGCTCCTGCCCGTGATGTTCAAGTATGTCCGGCAGATTGTCGAGCCGGCATGGTTTGAGACGCCTCCGCACATCGTCGCAAAGGTTCGCGGTGATTTTGTTGATCCCGATGCGTTGGCGTACGACGCGCAAATTGATGCCCACCGCTGTAGTTACCGTGGTGTCGGACTCGAAAGCGCATCGGCGAGGTTGCGTCTCCGCGAAAGCCGGCTCGATGTGGAGGACTTGCAATTGGAGCGGCGGGAGGGTGATGTCCGCGGCATGTTGTTTGCAGACTTCAACGCCCACCGCGTCAACTTCGACCTCACGGCCAGGGCAAACCCCTCGGAGATCGCCGGGTTGCTTGGGGAAAAGGCGGTGAAAACGATGGCCCCTTACCGATTTGGATCGCGCACCAACGCGAAAGCGCGTGGCGTGATCGATTTCGATAAACCTGAGGCCACGACCTGGGCGGCGCACGTTTTCAACGAGGGCTTTTCGTATTGGAAGTTTACCGCTGACCGGGCGCAGGCAACCCTCGTGTTCACGAACAACACGATGCAAATCAACGATTTTGATGCGGATTTCTATGGCGGCAAACTGCGTGGCCGCGCTGGCTTCGTCTTTTCGGATGCCGACCCGTCGTACAACTTCGAGTTCTCGGTCGATCATGCGGACGTTCACAGCCTACTCACAGCCACGGAGGACCGCGAGAGTACCGTCACCGGGTTGCTGACGGGCCAGGCGACGATCGATGGACGTGGAAACGATCTGAGCAGCTTGAGCGGGACGGGGCAGCTCAACGTGACGGATGGCATCCTCTGGCAGGCGCCGGTGTTTGGCATCTTCTCGGAGATCCTTGGCAAGACCAAGGCGACGCGCGCGCAGGCTTCGTTCACCATCACCAATCAGGCCGTGAGCACGGAAGACATGCAAATCGCCGCTGGCGCCTTCACGGCCGAGAGTCGGGGGCAGCTCGGTTTCGACGGCAAGCTGGACTTTCGGGTCGAGGCCCAGTTTTTGCGCGCGTGGCCCGGCATCGGGTGGATTTCACCACTTATCGGCAAGCTCCTCGAATACAAAGTTGGCGGCACGATCGGCGATCCGAAGTATCGGCCGGTCAACCTGCCAAAAGAATTGCTGCCGAGCCGGTGAGACGCGCGGCGTCATTTGACTTTGCCCAATCGCTTGGCTAGGCTCGCTCGCGTGAGGGTGGAACTTGTCAACACCGGCAGCGAGCTTTTGCTCGGCTTCACCGTTAACACGCATCTTGGTTATATCGCGCGCCAACTCGCCAGTATCGGCCTGCGACTTGACCGACAGGTCACGGTTGCCGATGACCGCACGGAGATGCGGGCGGCGGTCGAGGAAGCATTGCGACGTAGCGATATCTTGATCATTACCGGTGGACTCGGTCCCACGTCCGACGATTTCACGCGCGACGTTGTCGCGGAACTGCTGGACCGCAAACTCGTGCGCGATGAATCGGTCGCGACCCACATTGCTGAACGCATTCGCGCGCGAAGGATTCGCCTGCCGGAATCCATCTACGTGCAGGCCCTCGTCCCCGTCGGCGCGCAAGTGTTGCCGAATCGTAATGGCACCGCTCCCGGCCTGGCAATCGACCAAGAGGGCAAACTGGTCTTGCTGTTGCCCGGTCCCCCACGCGAACTCAAGCCGATGTTTGAGGAATACGTCTTACCGGTCCTGGAGAAACACTTTGGCGCGCAGGCGCGGTTCGATTGCCGCACTTTCAAGGTCGTCGGACTTGCCGAGTCAGTCGTTGAGGAGAAGGTCGCGCCTGTTTTGTCCGATTTGCCGGACCTTGAACTGGGTTATAGCGCCAAGATGGGCGAGGTTGAGGTGCGGATTATTTCCGACCTCAAATCGACCGCGGATGAGGCCGAGAGCCGAATACGAACGGCTCTGGCGGATAATATCTACGGAACCGGCGACGCCAGGCTTGAAGAAACCGTAGTGAAGATGTTGACGGTAGTTCACCAGACGATTGCCACTGCTGAATCGTGCACGGGTGGTGCGATTGCCAACCGCATCACGAATGTGAGTGGCTCCAGCGAGGTTTTCATCAATGGCTGTGTTACCTACTCAAATGAATCGAAGACCCGCCTGCTCGGTGTATCGGAAAAGACTCTCGCGGAGCATGGCGCAGTAAGCGAGGAGGTCGCACGGGAAATGGCAGAGGGCATCCGGACGCTCAGCCGCACGAACTTCGGCATCAGCACGACGGGAATCGCCGGGCCGACGGGTGGCACGCCTGAAAAACCTGTAGGTCTGGTCTATATCGGCTTCGCGACGCCCGAGCGCACCGATGTACAGCGTCATCTGCTGGCGTTCGACCGCGAAACTTTCAAGTTCTTCGTCACGCAATACGCACTTGACGTCGTTCGCCGCGAGCTTCTCAAGAAATGATCCGCGCTTTTATCGCCGTTGATATTCCCGACGACGTGCGCGCCGCCATCGAGGAGGCGCAAGCACGGTTGAAACGAACGGATCTCGGTGTGAAGATTTCGTGGACGAAAGTTGCGAACCTCCATCTCACATTGCAGTTTCTTGGCGATGTTGAGCAAGTGGTCGTTGATAAGCTCAAGTCCGCGTTACGACCAGTCGCAGCCGAACACCAGCCATTCGACGTATCGGTGCGAGGCGCAGGAGCATTCCCTGATGAAAAGCGCCCACGCGTGGTCTGGATTGGGTGCAGTGACAACGGGAACAGGCTGCCAGCACTGGCGCGGGCAGTGCAGACGGTGACGCAACCGTTGGGGTTTGTGCCCGAACACCAAGAATTTTCGGCCCACTTGACGCTTGGACGAATTAGATCGCCGCGCCCGGACGCTGCGTTGACAAGGGCCATCGATTCCCTTAAAGATACAACCTTCGGGACGTTGCGGGTGGAAGCCATCCATCTCTTCGAGAGCCAACTTCATCCCGAAGGTTCGATTTATACGAAGCTTTCGTCACACGCTCTGGGAGCGCACAACTAAAAGGAGATTCACGATGTCGGCCAAAGTTGAAACCAAAGAAAAGGAATCCGCAGCCACCAAGGCGGGTGCGCTAAAGGACAAGAACTTGCAGGCAGCGCTCGCGTCCATTGAAAAGCAATATGGCAGCGGCTCCATCATGCGCCTCGGCGACGAGATGTCGCACGTGGACATTCCGGTGATCCCCACGGGCGCGTTTGCGCTCGATTTGGCGCTCGGCGTCGGCGGTATCCCGCGCGGGCGTATTACCGAGGTGTTTGGTCCCGAGAGCAGCGGCAAGACGACGTTGATGCTTAGCGTGATCGCCAGTGCGCAGCGCGCAGGCGGCCTGGCGGCGTTCGTGGACGCTGAGCATGCGGTGGATCCCTCCTACGCCAGGCGCATTGGCGTGAACCTCGACGATTTGTTGATCAGCCAGCCGGACAGCGGCGAGGAAGCGCTGACGATTGCCGAAACGCTCATCCGCAGCAATGC